>CBDUWK010000123.1:0-6557 GCA_965370905.1 uncultured bacterium
CTAAATCCCCAGGATGCGTACAAGCTTTTTAATCCGTTTTTTTCCACCAAACCACCGGTCGGTGAGGGTAAGGCGGAACAGCCTACCGGGACCGGATTAGGTCTCTCCAGCGCCTACCAGCTAATCAAGAAGTATGGAGGATCTATCAACGTCGATGGCGCACAGGGAAAAGGCGCCGAGTTCCAGGTGATCATTCCCATTGAAAGGAATCTCGCACCGATGGAGGAACCTTCTCATATCGAACAGCTCGATTCCGATGCACTTATAGATATCTAACGGAGATAGACACTTATACTTGCGAAAATCCTCTATTTGTCCTCGAGAACTTTCCATTTAAACAAACTCTCTTATTCGGCAATCCAACTGAGGTTGACTTTTTAGTTGTATCCTTGCTATAGTCTGAGTCACTCCTACCCTGACGAGAAGCAAAAGTAACCATTTGCACCGACCTCCAAATCTAAGTCGCCAGCCCTAATCTTCTCCACATAAAAATCACGCCATAAAATTACTTGCATTTGCCGAGTTTATTCCTTATCTTTGACCCCGCATCTTCAGAGAGAGCGATGCCGTTCACCATTAAAAAAGACCATATCAGGCATCAATTTTCGCCGGTCTGTTCTTATTATTCAGAAGAGAATACCTGCCAGCGCATAAAATCAACCCCAATTTTGGACGGCCGGTGGATGGCAACCTATTGTTTCGCATCGTTCGAGTCCTGCCCTCGCTACCTCGGAAGCATTGCAAAACCCCAGTTCGGTCGAAACAGACCGAAAAAAGCCAAACGCTGATTTTATCGGAATGCCACCACAGAAGATATATCGAATCCAACCCCATGTTTACGGCCAGGGAGGGATAGGACAGAAGTTTCTCCCTCTCCTGGAAAAAATCGGTCTATTCGACGTTGTAAAATCCGGCGATATAGTTGCCCTTAAGATGCATTTCGGTGAGCCTGGGAACGTCCGCTACGTTCGTCCTGTATTTGCGGTTATGTTGGTCGAAGCAATCCTTGAAGCCGGGGGAAAGCCGTTTGTGACCGACACGGCTGTTCTTTACCGTTCCCAACGCCATACTGCCTGGGATTATTACCGCGCCGCCAGACGGCATGGTTTTACTTCTGAAGTGCTGGGCTGCCCGCTTCTGATCGCAGGCGGCATGAGCGACCGTTCTGCAAAGGTGAAAGTGCCTGATCCGCGGAGACTTAAAGAGGTGGGAATCCCCCATGAGATCTTAGACGCAGACGTTTTGATATCGCTGGCACACGTCACCTTGCATCTGCAGTATCCTGTAGGAGCGGCAATAAAAAACATCGGTATGGGGTGTGTCGATATTCCCACCAAAACAGCTATGCACGATGCTCGCGGCACGAAACCGAGGGTGATCGCACAGTATGAGGCAACGCTCGATGGTACTGCCGCGGTTCTGTCGCACTTCAATCAGAAATTGTTGACCGTGAACCTCCTGTTGGACATAGCGCCGGACTGCGACTGCTGGAATAAAACCGAGTTGCCGATTGTGCCGGATCTCGGAATTCTCGGAGGAACCGATCCAGTGGCTATAGACCAGGCCAGCTACGATTTAATCACAGCTTCACCGGGGTATCCGGGATCCAAGCTGGAAGGTGGCGATGGTATGCTGCCGGGAGGTGACAAAGTGTCTCCGATTTATCCTAAAATGCCCGTAAAATCTTATTTTAAGATTGCTGGCGAGAGAGGAATCGGAAGTGCTGCATACGAAATCGTGGAGATCTGATTTTTGAGTACGAATTTGCAATTATTTAGTTGGAGCTGATATGCATGTCGCCATTTCCGCCGCCCATGCCATGGAATTCTACACCTTCCGGCGGTACATGGGTAAAGTAAAAAAGTTGCCCCTCGAATCCTGGCAGCACTATCTCTGGCAGCATAACGGAAACGAAATCATTCTCCTTGAAACCGGCATCGGACCCGTGGAGGCGGAAGGCGCATTGCAAGCTTTGATAAGACATTACCAGGTGGATTGCATTATCAATTTCGGTTCTGCCGGTATGATAGATGAAAATCTGAAGATAGGAGATGCCTTTTTAGCTGATGAGGTGGTTTACGTAACCTCCGGTGAAATGCTGACCACTAATTCTCAGATGACCGAAGCGATAAGCCAGTTTTTTAAGATACAGCAGAAGAGTTTCAATAGGGGCCGTTTGATCACTTCGCCCGATCCGGTCGTAAAGCGAGCACATAGAAAGAAACTCGCAGCCAATTTTAGCTGTGGTGCGGTAGATATGGAAGCTTATGCACTGGCAAAAGTAGCCAACGATAATAAAATCCCCTTTGCAGCGCTGAAAATGATCTCCGACCGCGCCAACGCTCTGACGCGTCTCGAATTTTGGAAGAACCTCCCCCTTGTGGATCGAACGTTGGGGAAATTGATGTATGGCTTCTTAGACTACTTAAATGCGGCTTAATTAAGGCTGTTGCACACGAAGAAATACAGAACCCTTCCGCATGGAATGGGTTTTTTCTTCCACCTTATTCTTATTTTTAATGATCCTTTGAATTTTTCGCTGAAATTATTGATTTTTCTGCAAAACTTCCGTATTTTAGTGCTGATGAAAATATGAATACCGCTTAAACACAGCCAGTTATGAAGTGTCAAACTGAATATCTAACCTTCAACACTCCTACTAAAAGGCAGTACGTCAATATAACTCGAGAAGTCGAAGACGTACTGACAAAAAGCGGCGTGAAAGAAGGTATGGTCTTGGTTAGCGCCATGCATATAACAGCAGGTGTTTGGATCAACGACGCCGAAGAGGGCCTGCTGCAAGATATAGATGAATGGTTGGAAAAGCTCGCTCCATACGCAGACTACCGCCATCACCGCACCGGGGAAACCAATGGTGACGCTCACCTTAAAAATCTCCTGGTGGGAAACCAGGTAATTGTGCCGGTTACTGACGGTAGGTTGGATTTCGGCCCGTGGCAGCAAATTTATTACGCGGAATTCGACGGCAGACGGAGCAAACGCTTGATCATAAAGGTGATGGGCGAGTAAGGAACCAAATATTTAATTAATAGTAAAAAATGGGGGAATAGACATGGGCAGCCAACAGCTTATGTTGCTCGTCTTAATCGTTATCGTAGTTAGTATTGCGGTTATGATGGCAATCTACTTGTTCAATGACAACGCAGCCTCTGCGAACCTTGACAGAGTATGCGGATTTCTGATGGAACTGGGGGGAAGTGCGCAGAAACATTACATCCAACCAATCTGGATGGACGGTGGTAGTCACAGTTTCGCCCGGTTGACAGCTAACTCTGTGGGGATGGCTTACTTAACCAATAAACCGGAACTTGAAATCGGAACCTTCAACATCTTGGTAGCCGGGACCGACACTAAAGTGACCCTCCAGGGCATAGGTGTGGAGGATGGCGATAAAGATGGCGTCAACTGCACTGTCACATGTGAGGTTTATGCCGATAGCATACGCACCGTTATCGTAAATCGGTGATTTTTCAATAAACAATAAGAAGTGGAGATAACTGGTGTCACAGACTCAGATTCTGTTGCTTGTTCTAATCTCTATTCTGGTCGGTATAGCGGTCATAATGGCCGTGAATATCTTCACGGAAAATGCAGCCTCGGCAAACCTGGATCGGGTGACTGCGTTTTTAGTAGTGCTGGGAGCGAAATCACAGAAGCATTATCGCGTTCCAGCCTGGTTGGGTGGAGGCGGCCACAGTTTTTACAAGTTGACAGCTAATGCTCAAGGTATCGCCTTCTTAACGAACATACCGGAAACAATTATCGGGACGTTCTCCATCTTGATAGCTGGGACAGACAGTAAAGTGACCCTTCAGGGTATAGGTGTTGAGGATGGCGATAGCATGCACACCGTTGTCCTCAATCGATGATTCCTGCGATCCTCAAAGACTTTAGTATTCATATGGTTTTTAAGCCCCGAATACAAATAGGCACCAGCCTTTCACCGTAATATATTAGCGCAAACCAAAACAGTTAAAAATTTAAAAATATCGGACAGGAGGTGTCGTGTCGACCCTTGACGTTAAGTTTTTTTACATTGCTTTCTGGCTCTATTTCGGTGGTTTTCTGGCGTTCTCATTCTATGTGCCCTTCCGAAGAGGAGCTATAGTCCGCCTGGCCGTTGGCTTGATGATATTGGGGTTGGTGCCACAGACTGCCGCCATTATTGTTCGCTGGGCGACTTCTGAACATGTGCCGCTTTCCAACATGTACGAATATATGTCTCTCATGAGTTGGATGGCGGTCGTAGTATTGCTTATCCTGATATGGAAATACCGCAACCCGTTGGTAGGCAGCTTTATTTCACCGCTGGTTTTCATGTTGATGGTGACCGCTTCACTGCTACCCAAGGACGTCAGCCAGGCCTTGGTTCCAGCCCTCCAGAGCTATTGGATCACCATACACGTAACTCTCGCCGCCCTGGGATCAGGGGCGTTTTTGGTCGCATGCGCGGTTAGTTTCTTGTACCTGATGAAGAGTTACCAGCACCGCTCCAATACCAATCTCCCAGCTAAAGCTGTTTCCTGGTGGGTGCTAAGCTTCATCGCCCTGCCTATAGTATTTCACCTGCTGCTGAAGTTGGTGGGATTTCAACCGTTGTCAAGTGTGACCCTGAATCTGGGAAGCCAACCCGTGACCGGGTGGGGTCCTTTCTTTATCTCCCTGGGCATGGCGCTCCCCATCGCCGCCATCTTCATGAACCTGATATTTAAAAGTCAAATTGGAAATGCGGATAAAGGTAATCTGGGTTCAAACCTGTTCGCAGTTACGGTGATCTCAATGCTGTTAGCGGGACTCTTGGCTGGATTGGCCAATACTAATAATCTCTTCAATATAACCCCGCGCAGTCCATTACGCATTTTTGAATTTCTGGGCGTAATGATGTTGCTTCTTTGGCCCTGTTTCCTTTTAAGTTACGCCTTCTTCAATGTGCTTAACAAGCAGTTCCTGAGCAAGATAGAAGTTGACCTGGATTCCTTGGACGAGATTACTTACAAAGCCATTGCACTGGGGTATCCGCTCTATACCGTCGGCGCTTTGTTCGCAGGAGCTATATGGGCTGAGCAAGCCTGGGGGCAGTTCTGGAGCTGGGATCCGAAAGAGGTCGGTTCCCTCATCATCTGGCTCTTCTATTCCGGATTCCTCCACGCCCGCCACAACCGCCAATGGAAGGGACCTAAAGCCGCCTTCCTGGCTGTATTTGGATTTTTAATGGTATTGCTCTCTTTCTTCGGAAATTACTTCTTCGGTGGACAGCATGCGTACGCATGATGAACGTGGAGGGTGAAATTGAATATACGTAAGTATAGAGACGTAATGGTCGCCTCGGTGATCATCATGTTCGCTGTCTCAGCCGATGTGGTGCACGGCCAGGGCTTCGGTAAGAATAAAGTGCAGTATTATTCTCCTAAATGGAGCTATATCCAAAGTGAACATTTTGACGTATATTTTAGTGAAAATGGTTATACAATAGCGCAGTTTGTAGCGGAAACTGCCGAGGACGCCTACCGGGAAATTTCAACTTCCTTCAACTACAAAATCCTCGACCGCATCAGCATCATCACCTACCCTTCTCATAACGCCTTCAAATCTACCAATGTGACCTTTTCCACACCCGAGGAAGGAGTCGGAGGATTTACCGAGTTCTTTAAAAACCGGATCGTAATTCCATATGAGGGCTCTTACGAACAGCTTCGCCATGTGACCCACCATGAACTGACGCATGCCGTGATGATGGAAATGATCTACGGTGGCGGACTCGGCTCAATATTGTCTTCTTTGTCACGCATGCCCATGCCCCTGTGGTTTATCGAAGGATTGGCTGAGTATGAATCCCGCCACGGCTGGGATTCCGATTCGGATCTCTTTATGCGCGATGGAACCATCAATGGTTACATCCCCGCCATAAATGAGATGGGTGGGTTCCTGAACTATAAAGGCGGTCAATCTGTGCTCTATTATATCTCGCAGCGATATGGCAAAGAAAAAATAGCGGAATTGCTTCACCGCATCAAAACCGCCCGAGATGTCGAAAGAGGATTCAAGCTGGCTCTGGGACAGAATGTTGAAGATCTCTCTAAAAAATGGCACAAATGGCTGAAGAGCGCTTATTGGCCCACGGTTGCAGAACTTCAGGATCCGGAAGATCTCGCCAAACGCCTTACCGATCATCGCAAGGATAAAAACTTCATCAATAATTCCCCGGCCTTGTCACCAAATGGAGATCAAATTGCTTTCTTATCGGATCGGAGCGACTACTTCGATATATACCTTCTATCAGTTGTCGATGGCAAGATCAAACAGAAATTACTCTCGGGTCAGACCAGCGCTAAGTTCGAGGAGTTACACTGGTTGAGACCTGGCTTATCCTGGTCTCCGGACGGAGAAAACATCGTTTTCGCCTCCAAGGCAGGCAAGTCGGATGCTCTCCACATTCTGAATGTCGAAAAAGCTAAGGTTGTAAGGACGCTGCGTTGGGAGCTGGATGGCATCTTCTCTCCGGTGTACTCGCACGATGGCAAACAGATAGCCTTCGT
>CBDUWK010000124.1:0-6549 GCA_965370905.1 uncultured bacterium
GATCGCGGAATTGGTCAATGATAAGAAACTGGAAGGAATCGCCGACATTCGCGACGAATCTGATCGGGACGGCATGCGCTTAGTCTTGGAGCTGAAGAGAGACGAGATCCCGGGTGTGGTCATGAATAACCTGTACGCGCATACTCAGCTACAGACAACCTTTGGCGTGAATTCTCTTGCGTTGGTGGACGGTGTGCCTCGGTTGCTGACCTTACCGCAAATGTTGCAAGAGTACCTGAGACATCGCCATGACATAGTGGTGAAGCGCGCTCAGTTCGAACTTCGCAAGGCCAACGAACGACTGCACATTTTGGAAGGCCTCAAGGTCGCAGTGGATAATATCGATCGGGTAGTGCAGATTATAAGAGCTTCCAAATCGGTGGAAATGGCCAGAGAAGCTTTGATGACCGAATTTAGCTTAACAGAAATACAGGCGAAGGCGATACTGGATATGCGCCTTGCCAGACTTACTGGTCTCGAGCGGCAGAAACTTGTCGATGAGATCAAAGCTCTGAACGAGTTGATCGGGGAAATTCAGGGATTACTGGAATCTAAACAGAAGCGCATTGAACTGATACGCGAAGAGCTGACCGAAATTGCTGAAACCTACGGCGATGAACGTAGAACGGAGATGGTGGCGGATTACCGAGAGTTCAGCATCGAAGACATGATCGCCGAAGAAGAGATGATCATTACCATTTCTCGTCAGGGCTACATCAAGAGGTTTCCCGTATCAGGATTACGTCGGCAGGGAAGAGGCGGAAAAGGACTGACGGGCGCCAAGACGAAGGAAGAAGATTGGATCGAGCATCTTTTTGTGGCATCCACGCATAATTATTTGCTGTTCTTCACCAACAAGGGGCGTTGCCATTGGCTGAAGGTTTACGAAGTTCCTCAGATGGGAAGGGGTGCCAAGGGCCGTCCCATAGTTAATATGATCAACGTAGAACGGGAGGAGGAGATCAGAGCTATCGCGACGGTGGCCGATTTCCCGGAAGATCGCTTTGTTATCATGGCGACGCGTAAAGGATTAGTAAAGAAAACCTCATTATCTAAGTACGGCAATCCGCGCAAAGTGGGCATCATTGCTATTGATATTAGAGCGGGCGATGAACTTATCGCGGCGAAGATCACAGACGGCAAAGATGACATAGTTCTCGGAACCAGATTAGGCAAAGCCATTAGATTCCCTGAAGCTAAGGTTCGTCCTATGGGTCGGACTGCTGCTGGTGTTAAGGGTATCAGACTGGGTGAAGGTGACAACGTAGTGGGAATGGTGGTTGTGAAACGGGAAGGTACCTTGTTAGTAGCATCGAACAAAGGCTATGGCAAACGGAGCTCAATACAGGATTACCGAATTACAAATAGGGGCGGTAAAGGAATAATTACATTACGTGTTGGAGGAAAGATTGGCGATATGATTGCTATCATGGAAGTCGTTGATCAGGACGATCTGATGATAGTTACCGCCAAAGGTAAGGTCATAAGACAGCCAATAGAAAAAATTAGAACAATAGGAAGGGCTACACAAGGCGTACGTCTGATACGCATTGATGAGGAAGATAAAATTGCTGACATTGCCAAAGTAGTTAAAGCAGAAGATGCTGAAGCAGATGGAGAGGATAAAACGGGCGGAGTAACAGGATTGGAGGATAGTCAGGAACTCCTATTCTAATTTAATTTCACGAGAAGAATGGAAATTAAAAGAGGGGTCAATTCTGCATCTACTGGGAGGCTTTCCAGGAATACACAGACTGAACTTGAGACTTCCTTAGCTGATGCAGGGGTAAACAGAAAAAGTGAGAGCGTTGCAGTTGTAGACCGTGAAGGAACACTGATCTATCTCAATACAAATTGTGCGCAACTTCACGGTTACAACACCGATGACTTGGTGGGAACGAAGTTGGGGAAAATCGTTGAGAACGGCGAGAATTCCTATCTTTTTGAGCTATTCAAAGATCAGGAGCATCGTAAGGTATTAACGTGGAAGGCACTTCACAGGAAAAGAGATGGTGATTTATTTACGGTGACGGTCAGTGCAATGTTTCCAGGAGCGGATGGAAATACTTCTGATCACATTATCCTGATTATACGCAAGGAGTCGAAGAACAGCTCGGAGTCGAGGATTATGGATGAGAGTAATGTGGATTCGACAGGATTATATCTTATGGATTCCGTAGAACTACAGGCGGCTTACCGTCAAGCTTTAAATGAGGCCTTAGCTGCGGTTATTTTCGCCACTCCAGATGGAAATATTAATTATGCCAATGAGGCTGCCACGAATCTGTTCGGTCTTCCTATTGAGGATTTGATTGGATTGCAGGTAAAAGAGTTAATATCGGAAGAACACCGCTCGGAAGTTGAGAGGTTATTAAATGGCAACACGGACATGATTCGTTGGGTGGGAGAAATTACCAGACTTCGGAGTGATGGACGTGAGAGAGTTCTCAAACTATCCATAATGCCTGTGAGAAACTCGGCAAATCAGCCACAATTCCTGATTTGTAATGCTTTCGACATAACTGAAATGCGATTGATGGAAAATCATATGCGCCAGGCACAGAAGCTCGAAGCCATCGGGCTGCTTGCGTCCGGGCTCGCCCACAATATCAATTCGCCGTTGTCGGCGATAATCATGACCGCGGAGATTGCTCAGGCTAAACAGCCTGAAATCGCAGAATTCGATGATATTTTAGAGGCAGCGGCGCGCATCGGAGAAATCATAACTAACCTTATGACCAAGAGCCGGCAAGAACAGTCAGATGAAGAGATGGAGATCAACTTGAACGATCTGGTCAGAATTGAGATGAAGTTCCTGGAGGCAAATCTTTTCTTTAAGCATGGAATAGAACGGGACGTGAAACTGGCGAAAAACCTACCCTCGATAAAGGGTTATTATAGCGATTTTTCACAATGTTTTCAGAATTTAATTTCGAACGCCATGGATGCCATGGCTGGATCAAAAGATTGCAAACTCGACGTTCAAACCAGATTGGATGAAGGGAACAATAGAATTATCCTCCGTGTAAGGGATAATGGATGCGGTATCCCAAGAGCAGAACTCGACCAGATTTTCGAGCCCTTCTTCACTACCAAAGCAGACGTGGATAGCAGTTTTCACGCACGACCATCCGGGACCGGATTGGGGTTATCAACGGTTAAACAACTAATGTCACGTTACGGCGCTTCACTCGAAGTGAATAGTAAGGTGGGCTTGGGGAGTGAGTTCAGGATTATAATCCCTGTGGAACTTCAAAAGGAACTAATAAAGGACAAAGCAAAGAAGTGATTCAAACGAACTCAACTTATGAGAACAAATAAATATTAGGCAATAGAGGTGGTCAATGAGTGTATTGGTTGAAGGACAAGGTGTAGATCCATTTGCACCAAAAAAGATAGCCGATGCTACGGTTGGACGGTTGTCTCGTTATTACCGAACCCTGAAGCGATTAGAATCGCATCATGTAGAAACGGTATCGTCCGACGAACTGGCGAGGCGAAATAAAGTAACATCTGCTCAGGTACGGAAGGATTTCTCTTTCTTTGGAGCTTTTGGACGCCGCGGTTTGGGCTACAATGTGCGCGAACTTAAGTTGCAGATAGCAAAAATATTAGGGTTGAACCAGAAGTGGCATCTTGTGTTGGTGGGAGTGGGCAATATAGGGCGCGCTTTGCTGAATTTCAGTCAGTTCGAAGAACACAATTTCCAGTTTACTCTCTTATTGGACAGTGATCCCGAAAAGATCGGTAATCAGTATAACAATTTGGAAGTCAAGAACTTAGAGCATGTTGATGTAGAAATTCAGAAGGCTCACGTTGATATAGCTGTGATCGCTGTTCCAGCAGAGGCTGCACAGAAAGTAGCAGATGATTTAGTAGGTGCAGGTGTCAAAGCGATGCTGAATTTTGCCCCCACAACTTTGATGGTGCCTCCGGATGTGACAGTGAGAAATGAGAATATGGTAATCGAGATTGAGCATCTGTCCTTTGTTCTTGCCCAAAAAGAAGGAAGATAGTGAAAGTGGGGTTTCAATTCTCTGTGATATTCATGAGTGAATGGAGAAGGCTGCGCCGCATCTGTGGCGCAATGCTTTTTTTAAACATAATTTTTCTGGCATTTATCCCCAGGATTTCTAAAAGTCAGTGGGGGGATGAAGTAAATCTCATATCCGAATCACTAATTTGGGGTCCCTTTCATGATGTCGAGATTGCAGAAGGTTTTGCCTACTGCGCCATGGGATATGGCCTTACGATATTGAACGTATCAGTACCAGCCCAGATTTTGCCGGTAGCCAATTCCGGGGTACCGGGAACGACCGAGGGTATTTGTATCAGCGGCGATTTTGCCTACCTTGCCAGCGGATCCGCGGGTTTACAAGTGTTGGATGTTTCTTCACCAACCTCCCCTGAATTTTTGGGAGAACTTGAATCCGATGGCTACTCCTATGAATTGCTGATCGATGGGTCTTTTTTATATTTAGCAGACGGGTTTGGCGGTCTGCGGGTAATTGACATGACAAATCCTGCACAGCCACAAGAAGTAGCATCGCTTAATCTGGGAGGGTATGTACGAGATCTAAGTCAAGACGGAAATTACTTGTACATTGCCGCTGAAGCTGCCGGTCTGGCGATAGTCAACATTACCATTCCTTCCCAGCCGGAAGTTGTTTGGAATTATAATACAAGTGGTGCCACGGAAGGGATTACCCTTGTGGAAAATTTGCTATATGTTGCGGATGGTCCTGGAGGTGTGCTTATTTTCGATGTTAACGACCCTCTTGATCCGGATTTAATCGGTCAGTGGGCTACCACAGGGATAGCCCATGAAATCGAAGTGTCGGGAGCTTATGCCTATGTAGCCAATGATTTCCCCGGTTTGGCCGTGCTGGATGTCAGTGCTCCTGCTTTCCCTTACCAGGCGGGATCCTACAATACGGATGGCCTGGCATGGTCGCTATCTATTTCTGGAACTACGCTCTTTTTGGCAGACGATGCGGAGGGAATAATTGCTCTTTGGATTGCAACCCCTCAAGCTCCTTCACTACTGGGGATGTATTCTAATCCTGGAGCTGTTAATTCTGTCTGGATTGACGGCGATTTAGCTTACGTTGCCAGAGGAGCTACCTCCCAGATAACATCCTTGGATATAGCAGATCCAGAGAATCCACAGCAATATTCGGATATAACGCTGCAGGGCAACGCCGTAGATGTACGCTCCTATGGACAGGTGAGTTTTTCTGTCTGTCAGGAATCAGGCGTTTACCTGATTGATATATCCAATCCTGCCCAGCTGCAGATTCTCTCCCGATTCGCGACCGAAGGTATAGCCAATGACGTATTTCCACGTGAACAAATTTTCTACATCGCAGATTCGTACGGCGGTTTAGTGTTAGTTGATTATTCAACTCCAACTCATCCGGTTTATTTATCCCATATTATTACTACAGGCTCAGCTAAAGGGGTGGTTGTGCAAGGCAATACAGCTTATGTGAGCCAATGGGAAGACGGCATCGCCTTGGTAGATGTTTCCAACGTGCAATCCCCGGAAATCATCGCTGAATATAACACGCCGGGTCTGGCGCGCAAGTGCTTCCCGTCCGGGGGATACCTTTTCGTAGCAGATGGTCTTGGGGGGCTCTCGATTCTGGATGAAGGTGTGCTGATCGGCCAGTATGATACGGAGGGTTCAACGTGGGACGTAAAAATTCAGGATAACCTGGCATTCTTAGCGGATGGCTCTGAAGGATTGTTGATACTGGATATTTCGGATCCAACTGCGCCTGTCTACGCCGGTTCTTACCGGACCACTGGATTAGCTCGGGAGTTATTTCTCGACGGGGACGACATCTATCTGGCTAACCAGTATTCACTGGGGATCTACAGGTATACCGGAACGGGGGTTATTTCACCACCAGGAAACCACCAGCCAACACAAATAGAGCTGAAAGCCTATCCAAATCCTTTTAATGGGGAACTTACCATCAGCGCTTCCTTACCAATATTTGAAGCGGTGGAAGTTTCCGTACTCAATCTGAAGGGGCAGCAGCTCGTTGAACTTCATAGTGACAAAGTGTTTCCTCTACAGCAGGAGTTTGTTTGGAATGCGAGCGCGTACGCTTCGGGAATATACTTTGTTCAACTAAAAGCAGGTGATTTTAGAACCACACAGAGGGTATTATTCCAGAAATAAATTGGCGAGTGGCTCTAAGAAGAGGTTTCGATCACCGGAAGGATAGCTCTTTGCACCTGTTGCCAAACTTCTTCAATTGATTGGGAGGCATCGATTTTCACTATAAAAGAATCCTTCAATTGCAGAAATTTCGCTCTAACGTGCCTCAGGTAATCCGCTTTTTCAAAGAGGTTTGGTGTTTCGCCGCGATTTTTTTTAATACGATTCAGTGCGACGTCGGGATCGAGGTCGAAGAGCAGTACGAGGTCTGGTTTCGGAGCGAAAGCTTCGTTTTTTTGTCTTATCTCTTCAGCATCTAAACCGCGAGCGCTTTGGTACGCGATGGTGGAGAAGTAGTAGCGATCCAGGAGGACAATTTT
>CBDUWK010000125.1:0-6534 GCA_965370905.1 uncultured bacterium
ACGTAAATGTAAACACAACGCCCAAACTTACCGGCTGAAACTTCAACCAAGGCATCCGTATCGAGGACATGTGCCCAGATTGTATCCCGATCAACCGGAAAAGGACTATAAGCCCACCTCTGACCTTGCTCTAAGGGGAGTTTCAGGAGAACCTTATAATCAGAATAATCGCGCGGAAAGTCTTCGTACCGCCTGATCTCGTCTCCGGCGTAAACTACCCAGATGGAATCGTAGGATACGCCAGTCTCCTTGATTATGTAAGCCTGCTTATCACCGAGCACCACATCCTCTCCGACAACAGTAGCAGTAATTTCCTCCACCCAGGCCGATCCATAAACTATGGACCAATAGGAGCGATCGTACTGCCACCAGCGGTCAACCTTTAAGGGTGAGTACTGCAAGAGCTTTGGTGAGATTACTTCAGAATTTTGGTTGGCAGGTTCTTCCGAGAAACTCACTCTATTGGAAAAATGAAGGAAGAGTAACCCTGCTATCAAGAGGGGAAGTATCCGTTTCATTGGTGGGTGCGTTGCTCTAATTAACATCTCCATAAAGATAGGAGATATGTATTCGAATATCAAGGGATATGATATCTATAATCGAACAACTCGAGATTCGACGAAATCGTCGAAAAGATTATTTTAACCAAGGAGGTACAAATGAGTTTGGATTTTAGTCAGGCGGAAAGCCTGAAACAGACAATTGTGCGGCATTCGAGATCTGGTGATCTGTCGCTATACTCCGAAGCACAGGAGCGCAGCATGACCCTTTCAGAACTGCTGGAAGACCTCGATCCTTCACCCAAAGACGGTAACCTCGACGCCTTTGAAAGGCAGATGCTGGTACTCGGATTAACGGGATCAGGGAGAAAGGCTATTACAGTCGAAGATTTCTACCTCGGCGGTGGATTGGTGCTGCTGCCTGAGTACATTCAGCGTGAAGTTCAACGCGGTTATCGTACGGTCCAGGATCCCACCGAACTTCTGGCTGCATCCGTGCCTGTCAATGGTCCTTCGGTGAAGCCCATCTACATTAAGATGAGTAAAGCCAAGGAAAGTTTAGCCAAGCGTTCGGACGGTGCGGCTTACCCCACAGTCCAGCTGCTTTATCGTGAAAAGGAGGCTGACATAGTTGACAAAGGCCGCCGCTTCGACTTTTCCTACCGTGTGATCAGAGGCCAGAGACTTGACGAGTTCCGAGTCTTCCTGTGGTGGATAGGAGCGCAGTTGGCTTATGACGAAATCGACGAGATCTACAACATCGTCGCCAATGGCGACGGGACCAGTTCCGGAGCAACGGACGTCTTTAATGGCACTCCGGCAACCTGGGCGTACTCGGACATGGTTCACCTGGCAATCTCCTTTGACGTGCCCGCTCAGATGACTCATATCATCGGGACCAAGGACGACATCGAAACGATCCTGAACCTGACTCAATACCAGGATCCGGATACCTGGCATGCATCCGAGCTGTTCCAGAAGCAGGGGCGCTACCAGGGTCTTCTGCCGATGAACGCCAAGTTAGTGGTGGCCCCTAATGCGGTTGCCACAGAATTCGTCGCTCTCGACAAGCGCTTCGCCATCCGGGAATCAGTCGCTCAGCCACTGATGATCGAAGCAGAAAAAGTCATATCGCAGAAACTCGAATCGGCGGTAATTTCGAAGGAATCGGTTTACACCATAATGGTGGACGATGCCATAAAGGCTTCGAATTACTAAGGAGACACACCGGAGCAAAAACCTGGACAACGACAGGTTGAATCGTTCCTGTACCGGTTTGCAGAAGTAATTTCCCAATGGCAAGGCTTGTCACTCCGGCTTGTCCGGAGTCTGACAAGCCGTCAGATTCCCGACGCATCCCAATAATCCGGGATTTGCGTGAATGACGGCGAACCTGCTTTTAAATTCCCAAACATCGGAAATTACTTTCATGCATCACTATATAATCGGAGAAACAGTTATGCCACTAAATCCGACCGAAAATTACCTGCGTGACCGTCAGAAGGGCATCCTGCTCAACTTCGCTGAGACTGTAGTAACATCAGACCTTTATCTGAAAGGGGCGGGAGGATATGCCGGTGACGGCTATCCCATGCCGGGGCCGGGGAAAATTCTGCGGCTCTACGTTTACGACGGCAGTGTCACGCGCAATTCGTCGGGCGAATCCAGCTTCAACGCGGGGGACCGTATAGCTGTGAAAGCAGAATATCAATCTCCCTGGTTCCAGGTTGCCGTACAGATCAACGGTGCTAACAGCAGCACATACTGCAGCCAGGTAGCTGCCAACGCTACACTCAGGGTCTCGGTTCTTATCAAGCTGGACGTTTACTGACAATTTAAAGCACAAAGTTCAAAATAAAAATACAGGAGGAAAAAAATGGCAAGTCAATTTATAGTTGACAACAACGGTGTGGGGATGCATCCCACCCTCACCATGTACGTGGATACATCCACCGACAAAGATTTTTCCCAGGCGGACCTCGATTCCAATCTCACTGCCTGCGTAGTATCGTCTCGCAACGAAGCCGGAATGGGATCTGCCGGGAACAAGCTCTTCGGGAAAGTGATCGCCGTTTCCACGGAGGTGGATAGCAACGGAATACCGGCAACCTGTACCGTACAGGCGCGCGGGGTAGCGCGCTTCAAGTATAACACCGGCGCAGCGCCCTCGGTGAACGAAATGGTGGAGGTGGACGGAGCCGGCAAGGTGCGTCAGGCTTCCGCTGACGCCGACATCGCCGCCGGGGGTCATTTGATGAGAGGCCAGGTTATAGACAAGGACTCGACAAATGAGACCGTGGATGTGTGGTTAGGGTAGGTGATAAATGTAGGGCGGGGGTGCTTCCCCCGCCATAAAATAATGTAAGGGCAGTTCGTGAACCGCCCCTACATGAAACTCCAAATAAGGGGTTGCCCCGTGGGATGCCTATGGCACAACCCCTTGTTACTCTGGTCTCTTGTCAAATTACCGTAGTCGGGAGCCTGTCCCGGTCAGCCGGGGTCGCCTAGCATAGCCATCCCTTCGGGACCTGACCCCGACACTTTGACTACATCTCCTACCCGAACTGAAAGTGCTTGCGCACCGGTTTACGCACCTCCCAGGTGCAGGACATACCTTTGGGGAAGGTCACCAGATCGCCCTTGCCGATGGTGACCGCTTCGCCCTCCTGCGGCGTAACCACGACCTCGCCTTCTAACAAATAGCAGGTCTCCTCTTCGTCGTAGCGCCAGGGGAATTCTGATACTTCCTTGGTCCAGATAGACCAGGATTTGACACCGAGCTCTTCGAGTTCTTTTTCGGATGGATTATGGGTGATTTTTATTTGTGACATGGTATCAGGTTCTATCTAATTATTTAGTCAACATCAATTATATCTAAAAATAATACAGATCAATATTACGGATTAGATTATAAAGCTCGAAAGAATTTTTAACACTAAATCCGTTAGCCTTTAATTTTTTTTAGATCCGAGATGAACTTACTGATTTGTTCAATACTCTCAAAATAACCATGTCCAATTTCTCCGGCCCACTCATCATAAACAGCCTTCATCGAATAATTTGGAAATAAGTCTTTCGCAATTTCTCTATCCATTCCAAAATACTCTATAAATCTATCCAAAAACACATCATATTTGACACCTACATCGGTATTACTTTCGGAAGGGCGAAGACTAAAAATCGTATTCCTAGATTCTTTTTCACCCATTTTACCGATGAATGCTATGCTACTTCTCGTCGTTTGATTGTAGTCGAAGATAGGCGGCTTCAAACCCTCGAATAAGGTTTCAAATTCTTTGCGAACACCATTATTTTCAGCAATTTCGAATATTTCCTCTATTGATAGAGGTGGCCTTCTCTTTGAAGCATATTTCTTCTGTGCTCTTTCAACTTCACTCGTGTCGACTAATGATACTCTTGACAGAAATTCACTTCCACTTTCATCCTCTCTAAAGAACCTAAATGTCACGCCATTTATTCCAACGCCATAGTACTCGGAGAGGTATTTTATTATACGTTCGGAACTAGAATCAATCTCTCCTGCAACAATTAGCATTCTGTGTTCTGCGTTTAACAGATCAGGTAATTCATGGCCAAACTTACGGTTAAAAGCTTCATCTAATGAATTATCCTCAGTCAAATATCTCTGGGCGAGATCAGTTATTTTTTCATTTGATAGTTCCGCAACCCACGTAGCATAGTCCAAAATTTGAGCGACTGTTTCCCTTGGAGTTTTATCACGTTTTAGCTCAATAATTACTAAATCACCTATTTCATCAATGCAAAGTATATCAATTATACCACTAAAATCTGTTTCTATTTGACGACCTATGACTAACAGATCATTAGATATTATCGAAATATCTTTCTCAACCCAATTTTCTATTCGTTCTTCCAAATTTAGACTTGATTTCGGTATTTCTTTCAAAGTATCCTCCTTTGAAATTCTCCAGATTTTCACATCCTGTGGCATTTTTACCTCTTTTTATTAATGATATTGCAGAATTAATAATTATCGATATTTATCCCTGAATATTTTCCACACCAAAATCAGTGCAAACCGTGTAATCCGTGGTTTTGACCCCCCATCACCATTCCATCAAACATTCCAGCACACCCGCGCGATCCGGGTCCAGGTTCTTCAGGATGTTCAGTTCTATGCGCGCTAAGGTTTCATTGTGCATCATGTCGTAGGCTAAGCCCAAACGCAGGTGCGCTTCTGCCAGTGATTCCGGGTCCTGCGACTTTTCAATAGCTTCCCACAGCACCGCTACTCCCTCGTTCTCCTTATCCTGCATGCAGCAGGCTACGGCCAATTCCAGCAGAATATTTACATTGCCCGGAAACAGTTCCAGTGCGGTTCGGAAGGCATTTTCAGAATCTTCGAAGCGGCCCTCTTCGTAGAGCAACTGCCAGCCGAGATCGTAGAAAGTCTCAGGTCTCTCGCAATCGAAGGGGATGTTGCCAACGAACTTCATCATATTGGAATATAAGAACAGGGTTGCAGAGAGTCAAGAACTATCGACCTGTTTATCTGTAAAATCTTCATTCGAAGGCAATATTACTGAATATAAACTAAGGAGAAAATATGTCCTGGACGGATTTAACTACGGTGAAGAAGCATCTGCAGGAATCGACTACTGCCGCCACCGCAATCGAAAACCAAGAGCACGTCTTAAGCGGTACGAGTCGAGTGCAGTTGGAGCACAGGTCGCTCACTTCGGCGTCTGAAGAGGTCAAAACCATAGACCTGGCCAGCCCCTTTTCCGAGGGCGCCAAGACACTGACGGGGACCAACTGGACGGGTTTGACGCATCAGGATATCGTGCCCGATTCGATGGTGGTGACCGCCGATCAGGCTCTGGATACGGTTTACGTCGAAGGAACCGATTACGTGGTGAACTACGAAGTGGGCAGGATACGCCGGGTGGCGGGAACTTCCATCCCCGACGGTGGCACGGTTTACGTCTGGTATTTCTATTACACGGTGCACACCAAGGACACCGATTACCAGATCTTTTACAGCAGCGGTGAACTGAACCGCATTGACGGCGGCGCCATCGCCGATGCATCCACGGTGTACGTGGATTACACTACTTCAGCCGGAACGGTCACCGACGACCTGATCAACCAAGCCATCACCGAGGCGGAGGACAAGATTCTGGCTCGCCTGAAGGATGAATACGGCGCTTCTTCGACCGACCAGGGCTTGAAAACCGGCGCGACCGAGCTGACCCTGGCCATCGTCTGCAACGCCAAGGCTATGGATATGATGCTGAAACTCCCCTCGGATGATGCCGACGGCGTGGCGAGGCAGTGGCGGGAGATGTCGCACCGTTACGGCGTGCAGGCCTGGCAGACCCTGGATAGATTCCTGCAGCCGCATTCCCGACGGGGACCTCAGGCAAAGACCAACGAAAGCTGGGGTTTGTTCCTGGAGACCTACAAAACGCCGGGCATATTTTAAATGTAGGCTAATGGGTGGCATGCTTCCTACTCAAAACCGTAGGTCGGGGGTGCTTCCCCCGCCAAATCCGTCATCCTGAGCGCAGCGAAGGATCTCCTTCGCCCGTCCCCTTGTCATTCCGGAAAGGCGTCAGCCTTATCCGGAATCCAGACTGTTTATGTTTAGCCCCCTTCAGGGGGGTTTATCCGCCTCCGGCGGACTGTTCCTATCGTAGCCCCGTTCTTCAGGGCGGGGCGAACCAACCCCTACGCGGTTTTAATCTGCGCAATCTGTGTAATCAGCGTAATCAGTGGTTCAGACTATCCTTCCCCCACCCCGCATTCAGCAATTGATGTAAAAACTTGACTACCTCTTTACGTCCCGTATGTGACAGAATGAGCATAGCCCGGAATTTCGTTTCCGGGCCTATAGTGTTAACGTCCTGTCTATGGATTCTACTGATTCTATAAAAAATAATATTTAAGGAACTCTCTGCTGTTCTTGTGGGAAAAAGTATTTTATTGCGCTTTTATACTTATCAGAATAGTTATCTATATATTCCTTGAATATTAACGGTGGTGTAGTCAG
>CBDUWK010000126.1:0-6502 GCA_965370905.1 uncultured bacterium
ACGCAGACGAATTTGGTCTTGCCGCCCACTGTCACCCGGCAGGCGCCGCACATGCCAGTCCCATCTACCATGATGGGATTGAGGCTTACCACTGTAGGTAATTCGTATTTTTTAGTCAACCTGCAGGACGCCGCCATCATCGGCACCGGTCCTATCGCGACTACCAGATCGATCTTCTCACCCTTGTCTATCAGGGATTGCAGGATATCGGTAACGAAACCATGCACACCGAAGGTGCCGTCATCGGTGGAAATGTGAAGTTCATTGGAAGCCGCCTCCATCCTGTCTTCCATGATCAGCAGCGCCTTGGTTCGCGCTCCAATGATGGAAATAACGCGGTTGCTCCCTTCTTTCATCGCCTTGGCGATAGGGTGCATCGGAGCCACACCGATACCTCCACCTATACAAACCACCGTGCCGAATTTTTCAATGTGTGTGGGTCTTCCCAAAGGCCCGACCACGTCTAAGATCGAATCGCCTTCTTCGAAAGTACCCAAGAGCATCGTAGATTTGCCGACCTCCTGAAAGACCAGCGTTATCGTCCCGGCTTCCGGATCTGCATCGGCGATTGTTAAAGGAATGCGCTCGCCTGTCTCATTCGCTCGAATGACCACAAACTGACCCGCTTTTCTGGCTTTTGAAATTTGTGGTGCCTCCACCTCGAATTCCTTTACGTCCTCGGCTAAAATCTTCTTGGTGATAATCTTGTTCATTTAAGCTTTAGTTATTCATTTATTAGTCGATAATCTCTCGACGGTGAAAATATTTATATATCTAAGTTCTTATAATACGCCGATGATGATTTGCAGATTAATTGCTGACCGGTTTACCGGCTTCCCGGATAACCTTTTCCGTATCTAATGCTATGACCAGCTCCTCGTTGGTCGGAATAACGATGATCGCTACTTTGGAACCGGCTGCATGAATGGCGCGCTCCGATTCGCTCTGCCGCGCATTCAATCCTTGGTCAAGTTCGATTCCGAAGTGTTCTAAGCCTTCTAATGATTTCTCTCTCACCTTGGGCGCATTTTCCCCGATCCCGCCGGTGAAAACAATAGTGTCCAGACCGCCCATTACTGCAGAATACGCGCCGATGTACTTCTTTATCCGGTAACAGAATACGTTAAATGCCTCGCCTGCTCGTTCGTTGCCGCTCTCCATCTCCTCGATGATCTCCCGCATGTCGCTGGAGGTCCCGCTGATGCCGTACAAACCCGAATGCTTGTTCATCATGGCATTCGCCTCTGCTAACGACAGTTCTTCGCGGCTCATGACATGGATCACCGCCGCCGGATCGACGTCACCGCAGCGAGTTCCCATCAGCAGACCTTCTACCGGCGTGAATCCCATGGAAGTGTCAATCGATTTGCCGCCTTTCACCGCAGCCATGGAAGCGCCGTTACCCAAATGGCACGTAATGATGCTGAGCTTCTCAATAGGTCTGTCCATTAAAACGGAAGCTCTCTGACTGACATAAAAATGCGAAGAACCGTGAAAACCGTATCGCCTCACACCGTGTCGTTTATAGAGAACGTAGGGCAGTCCATATAGATACGCATAATTAGGAAGAGAATGATGAAAAGCAGTGTCGAATACCCCTACCATGGGGATATTGGGTAGCAACCTCTGGCAACCTTTTATCCCCTTAATATTCGGAGGATTGTGCAGCGGTGCCAGATCGATGCAATTATCCAGACCAGCCATAACTTCGCTATCTATCATCACCGAACCGGTAAACTTCTCGCCGCCGTGCACCACTCGATGTCCCACTGCCTCAATCTCGGATTTATCCTTAATCACTCCATGATTCTGGGATAAGAGAATTGCCAGAATGTATTCCACGCCCGCCTGGTGATCGACTATCTCACCCGTGATTTTTACTTTATCACCATCCTGGCGTTCCTGATTGAGGATGGCATCCTTCATACCGATCCTTTCAACACCACCCTTAGCCAGAACTATGCGTGTGTCCGTCTCGATGAACTGGTACTTAATTGAGGAAGAGCCGCAATTCAGAATTAAAATCCTCATTCACCACTCTCAAGTTTTAGAATGCGGCCGTGTTCATCGTATTCGAAAAATCCCTTCCTGGTCTTTTTCCCTAATCTTCCCGCCCGCACCAGTTTGCGCAGCAGAGGACAGGGACGATATTTAAGATCCCCCAATTCGTGAAACAACGATTCCATCCAGGTCATCACCTCATCTAAGCCCATCGAATCCGCCAGCTCCAGCGGTCCCATATCCATGTTATAGCCGAGCTTGATTGCGGTATCGATGCCTTCCGCGGTGGCCACTCCTTCCATGAGCACGTACAATGCTTCGTTTATCATGGGCAGAATGATTCTGGTAGTAACGCAGCCGGGATATTCATACACCTCAATTGGGGTCTTCTTCAACTGAGTGGCAAAATGTCTGATGCGCTCAAAAGTTTCATCGGACGTTTTTAATCCCCGGATAACTTCCACAACGGGTGTTTTTGGCACGGGATAGAGAAAATGCATACCGATCACGCGATCCTGACGGTCTGTCGCGGCAGCGATCTCTGTGATTGATAATGTAGAAGTGTTGGTAATGAAGATCGAATCCTTGTGACAGATTTTGTCAAGCTTACCCAGTATCTCCTTTTTGATTGGGAGGCTATCGGGTAACGCTTCGATGAGGATCGTGTTCAGAGCGATATCTTCAGGGACTGTAGTCCCCTCAATTCGGGACATTATCGCCTTTTTATCCGATTCAGTCTTGGCCCACCGACTGATTTCATGATCGAGTTTATCCTCAATTTCTGCCAGTGAAGCCTGAAGAGAAACCTTATTCTTCTCTAATAGCAGAACGTCAATACCAGCCTGTGAAGCGGTTTGGGCGATACCCTGCCCCATTGTTCCCGCGCCTACGACTGCAAGGTGGAGCACGTCTCTTTCAGCATCACCGGCAGGTATTGCTTCTGAAGCCTGCTCAGTCTCAACCAAGCTCTTCTTAAGAAGCGATTTTAGATCTTCCGTTTCTGACATCTGTTACCCCCCTTAAAAGAGGGTTAAACTGTAAAGAATTAAAATTCGAGTTCTCCGAAGAAAAATGCAGTCTCAATCTTCCCGTTTTCCACCGAATCCGAGCCGTGAGCGGCATTTCGTTCGAGGGACGTTCCGTAAAGGTTTCGGATAGTACCGGGTGCAGCTTTAGTTGAATCCGTTTCTCCGAGGATTTCTCTCAATTTTGCTACTGCGTCTTCGCGTTCCAAAGCCACGGGAACGATCTTCCCGGATGTCATATAACTGCACAGGTCATTGAAGAATGGCCGCTCTCTGTGAACGGCGTAAAACCTCCCCGCTTGATCTTTCGTCAGGTGGGTCATCCTCATTGCCTTGATAACAAAACCGTTATCGTGCACGACTTTTATAATATTTCCGATATTATTAGCTTCTACCGCGTCTGGCTTAATAATTAAAAGTGTCTTTTCCATCGGTTTTCTATGGCTTTTGTAACAGCTTCGCTTGCTCGAATCCTAAGTGCAAAGCTTTCAAGTTTAGCTCCTCGGTTCCTTTAGGAGCCTTCTCAAGTAGTGCCTTTTCAATCGCTTCCTTGGAAACTAAATTAGTCAACTCCACCATTATCCCCAGCGACAGAACCGACGACATGATCATTTTCCCAATGTTCCTTTTGGTAATCTCTATCACAGGGACCTTATATGTCAGGTACTTATCGTTCGACTTCGACACTAAATTAGGATCGATAACTACTATGGCATCATCCTTAAGATCATATAAAAAAGCATCGTACGAACTTTGAGCCAGCGATAGAAAAAAATCTATGGCTGTGGTCTTAGGGTAAGTAATCGGTTCTTCATCTATGATGACGTCGATCTTGGTTGGGCCGCCGCGAACCTGCGCAGTATAGGTAGGGCTCTGCACGGAGTACCGTCCTTCAAATTTTTGTGCTGCCAGAGCTAATATGTCTCCGGCTAAGAGTACACCCTGCCCGCCTACTGCGGAAAAGCGAGTTTCAAATCGGTTGCTCATCAGTAAGTCTCCACTTATTTTGACTTTTTAGATTGTACCCATTCGATCAGATGGGCATATTCATCACAATACTCCGGGCGTCCCGTTTCGTGATGCATTATGCCGGTTATAATCTTACCTTTTAGCTCCTCCGGTGTCATTTTTTGGGCTTTTTTGTTGGAAACGACGCGAGATGAAATCCAATCGATCATGGTAATCGCGTCAGCCATCTTGTTGCGCCTTCCAAACTGAGTATGGCAGTTGGAAAGTGCTTCAATTACGGAAAATCCTCGATGTTCTAAACCGTCGCGGACGAATTTTTGCAGCATCCGGCCGTTGTCAATCGAACCTCGGGCCACATAGGTAGCGCCAGCTCCTTTTGCCAACTCAACGAGATCGAATGCTGGATCTATGTTTCCGTACGGTGTGGTAGCTGCTCGGGCTCCATACGGAGTGGTGGGACTGAACTGTCCACCGGTCATTCCGTAGATGTTGTTATTGTTTACGATCAGAGTAATGTCTATATTTCTTCTGCAGGCGTGAATGAAATGATTACCGCCTATCGCCGTGGCGTCACCATCGCCAGATATAACGATCACGTGCTTATCAGGCTGCACCATTTTTATGCCCGTTGCGAAGGTTAAGGCACGACCGTGCGTGGTGTGAAGCGTATTCATGTCCATGTAGCCAGGTGCCCGGGAGGTGCAGCCGATGCCGGAAACGAATGCGATGTCGTTTTTGTCCCAACCCATGTCATCGATGGCGCTTATGATAGACTTCACCAGGATTCCTATCCCGCAACCAGGGCACCACATATGAGGGAGTTTTTCAGCACGCAGGTAATATAGATAGTCAACAGGAGCTTTAACCATTTTTTGCTACCTCCTTAATCGTCTCCAGAATTTCATAGGGTGGAATAGGTACCCCGCCTGCCTTGTTAACGCCCTTGATCGGCATATCTCTTTTAGCGACTCGTTCCACCTCTAATATCATCTGCCCTAAATTAACTTCCGGAACGACGAACGCTTTTACTTTCTGGGCCAGCTTGCCGACTGCTTTCTCCGGAAACGGCCAGATTGTAATAGCCCTGAAGAGACCTGCTTTAATCCCCTCTTCGCGCGCCTTATCGACAGCCATCTTCGCTCCACGAGCGGTTGAACCGTAAGCGAAAACCGCAATTTCAGCATCATCGAGACAATATTCCTCGTATTCGGCAATCTCGTCTGCGTCCTTCATTACCTTCCTGATCATGCGTATCTCTTCGCTGTTGCACAACTCCGGGTGAGTGGTTGGAAAACCGCTGGGAGCGTGATTGAGGCCGGTCACATGGAAACGGTAACCTTCAAAATAATTTACCATTGGCGGGATATCACCGGAAGAGGTGTCGTAGGGGAGGTATTTATCAGGTGCTACTTTTGGTCTAACGCGGTTGAATATTTTGTATTCGGAGGAATCAGGCACTGTCATTCCTTCACTCATATGCCCTAATACCTCGTCGATCAGGAGCATTACCGGAAGACGATACTTCTCAGAGTAATTGAAACATTTAATAGTGTCTAAATAGATTTCGCGATGATACGCCGGAGCGAGTGCAATGGTGGCATGGTCGCCATGAGTGCCCCAGCGAGCCTGCATCACGTCGCCCTGGCCCAGAGCTGTTGGTAGTCCTGTCGAAGGCCCCCCTCGCATCACGTTTACTATGACGCAAGGTACCTCCGCCATGCAGGCGTAGCCTATATGCTCCATTTTCAGTGAGAAACCGGGACCGGACGTAGCCGTCAACGATTTGGCGCCCGCCAGAGAAGCGCCTATTACCGCTCCCATGGCAGCAATCTCATCTTCCATCTGAATAAATGTTCCACCTATTTCCGGGAGTCTTTCCGCCATGACTGCGGCTATCTCGGAAGAAGGAGTTATTGGGTAGCCGCCATAGAAGTTGCAGCCCGCGGCTATGGCAGCTTGAGCGATAACTTCATTTCCTTGCCAGAATACAATGTCGGATTTCTCCGTTTTATCGGGTGACATTTTAAACCTCAGCTTCCATATATGTAAATTTCGATGACTTTCATCGAATTGATTATACTGGAACTTAATTGTTTATACGTACTTAGATATAACTATTGCTCCGCTGCTGTCTTCTGCGACCCGCCCATAGTAATTTTTTCTTCATCTTCTTTGCGGATAACCCTTATCGCAAAATCAGGGCACTGTAATTCACACAGCCTGCAGAAGTTGCATTCTTCGATATTCTCCATCTCAACGAGAGCACCCTCCCATTTGTCCGGAGCATCGATGAGTTTCAGAAGTTCCGGTTTGCAGACCTTGACGCAGATTTCGCAGCCCTTGCAGAGGTCGCGATCTATGATAATGACGATGTCTTTGTCCTTTGCCTCGTAGCGGACGATGTCGCTCATGATAAACCTCTTATGACAGTACTTCCTTCATCTTGATTCCAATTTCTGCCGGCGATTTACATACTGCTATACCAGCAGCTTCAAGAGCAGCCATCT
>CBDUWK010000127.1:0-6502 GCA_965370905.1 uncultured bacterium
AAGACGTTCAGTAGCTTTGTTGATGGTATCATATACACCCGGCATCCCCATCTCTTTAAGCGTTGCTATACCCGCTGCGACGGAAATCGGATTCCCTGAAAGTGTCCCTGCTTGATAGACCTCTCCCACTGGAGCGAGCTTTTCCATGATTGCTCTGCGTCCGCCTACTGCTCCAATGGGCATCCCCCCTCCGAGGACCTTACCCAAGGTGACCAGATCAGGGATTACTCCCGACAACTCAGTTGCTCCACCTTTTGCTACTCGGAATCCGGTGATTACTTCGTCGAAGATTAAAATGGCGCCGTATTTTAAGGTGATTTCGCGTAATCCCTCAAGAAAACCTGTTTGAGGTGTAACAACTCCCATATTGGCGGCTATAGGTTCAACTATAATCGCGGCAATCTCGTCGCCACGTCGTTTGAATATATCTTCAATCCTTTCGATATCATTATAAATTAAGGATAGTGTATTTCGCGTCACATCGCTGGGAACTCCTTTCGATCCCGGCAATCCTCCAGTAGCCACGCCTGAACCTGCAGCGACGAGAAATCCATCACTGTGGCCATGGTAGCACCCATCAAATTTGACTATCACGTCTCTACTTGTATAGCCCCGCGCCAGGCGTGCCGCAGTCATGACCGCTTCTGTGCCGGAATTAACCAGGCGCAGCATCTCGATATGCGGCATCCGCTCCTTCACCAATTCGGCCAGTTCTACTTCAGCTTCTGTAGGCGCGCCAAAGGAGGTGCCTCTATTCGAAGCTTCTTTAACCGCCTCTACCACGGCCGGGTGCGCGTGCCCTAATATCAGCGGCCCCCAGGACATGACGTAATCTATGTACTCATTTCCATCTATGTCGTAAATGTAGGCGCCATCCCCCCTATCTATAAAGGGGGGTTCTCCTCCGACAGAACCGTACGCTCGTACGGGTGAATTCACTCCGCCGGGGATGGATTTTTTAGCGCGCTGAAATGCTGCCAGTGATTTCGGTTTGGTCTTCATGGCTTACCTGTTTTTATCAAGCGTCAGGTCACCGCTGCGCTAAGGACCTGACGCAACGGGAAAAGTTCAGTCATTGTAACCATAGGGACATATTCGGGGGAGATCCAGTAATTTACAGACTGAGGCGCAGGTGACTCCGTAAAGGAGGTATTTCTTACGTTGGCTTTGAATTTCTGTCAAAATAGAGTCTATGGTCTCATTTCCAAGAGTGGTTCCTGTTACAATGAGCACGTCAGATTGGGTAATTAAACGTGACGTTTCAGACTGTCCATCCAAGATATTTACGCCGAATTTCATCTTTCCGACATTATCAGGATTCAGATCTGAAATCAGCACCTTTTCCGATCCGAAGGTTTCCGCCAAACTTTCGGCAATGGCAGGATTAAGTCCGATTAGACCAACGTGCACCTTTCCGTAATGTTTGAGAACGTGATCGGCGATCTCATGGGCGCATTTCTCAGGATCTTCGTCTTTACAATGAACGGTGCCTTCAACTTTATTTAGAGATCTCAACACGGCATTCATGGTGGCGATCAGGATTGCCCTGTTTCGATTTGAATCCAGAGGAAGATCCAATACGTTGGACAACGTTCCTTCGAAATCATCAGGGGCATCGGTGAAGGCATGCCCTTTAGCATCTTTGAAGACAGCTTCGAGCATTCTTTCCCGCCCTATCAGGATGGGAAAGTCCTCTCGCTTAGGTATACCGATAGCCTCGCGAGGAGTAAGCGGATTGGCCCGCACCTGAACAGGCTCATCCGTAATGCGATTTGCCAGTATGATTTCCTTAAACCTATCTTTTGTCTCCTCCAGTAATGAATTGGCTTTCATATCGTCAGTCAATATTGGAATTTAAGGAAGTTGAATATGAATTTGAAGGAGACGTATAGAAACAGTAATCCAAAGGTAATTTTTAGACCTGATGATGGGGATCGCTTATTAACGACTGCGCCAGCGTTGGCTCCTATAAAGGTACCCAGACATATGGGGATGGCAACATCAATGTTGACAAACTGTTGATTCAATTTAAAGATCGAACTCCATAGAGCGTTACACGTAAAGCATACCAGGGATGATCCCATAGCTACTTTAATGGGCGCCTTGAACAAATATCTAAAAGCAGGGACTAATATTGCGCCGGTGCCAATACCTAACAAACCCGGCAGGGTGCCCGCCACGCCGCCGATTCCAATTTTCTTCCACAGGGATCCATTGATTTCAATTCCATTTTGGGATGGGGCTGTTTTTAATCGCAGAAAAGGTAGAGTTTCCGAAATCATTCGAAGTGAGATCAATAAAAATACAATTCCTACGCCCAAATCAATCCAGCTCTGATGTTTTGAAAGTTGCAGAAAAAGCAGAGAACAGATGACTGTCGAAATAGAACCAGCGATAATGATGGGTGCGAGGGACTGCAAATGAACGTGTTCCAGTCTATAATGGCGATAACTGCCCCCTATGGTGGTGAAGAACACGGCTAATATACAGGTACCAGCAGTGTAGGCGGGCGAAAGACCGACAACAAACCTTAAGAAAGGCATGATAACAACGCCACCGCCGATTCCGAGCAAACCACCCAATATACCCGCGACAATCCCAGTACCCGTGATAAAAAGGAAGTCCAACATAGAATAATTAGTTAGTATGGTAATTTACCTCGGCGCTCGTCACGGTTCGCCCGGATAGAATATAATGTATTTATAACCACTCCACCACATCCCGTGCATGATATGTCAAAATCATGTCCGCACCGGCGCGCTTCATACCGGTCAAGATCTCCAGAACGATCTTCGTTTCGTCTATCATCCCCGCCTGAGCCGCAGCCTTAACCATGGAATATTCACCGCTCACATTGTATGCAGCTACAGGGAGATCGGTGATCTGCCGGACTTTAGAAATAACATCCATGAAAGCCAGTGCCGGTTTTACCATGACGATATCTGCGCCTTCTTCAATGTCCAATTCAACTTCGCGGAGAGCTTCTCTGGCGTTGGCAGGATTCATCTGGTAGCCTTTGCGATCCCCGAATTCCGGAGCGGAACCAGCCGCTTCTCGAAAGGGACCATAGAACGACGACGCGTACTTAACGGCATATGACATGATTATTCGTTCTGGAAATCCAGCTTTGTCCATCTCTTGCCTTATAAAGCCTACACGTCCGTCCATCATGTCGGATGGAGCTACTATGTCAGCGCCCGCCCTCAGAAAACTCAGCGCCTGCTTCGCCAGTAGTTCCAGTGTAGCGTCGTTATCTACTTCACCATTTTTCACTACTCCACAGTGTCCATGATCGGTGTATTCACAGAGGCAAACGTCGGTGATGACAACCAATTCCGGTGCGGCGTCCTTTATCTCCTTTACTGCTCTCTGTATAACGCCGTCGCTCTGCCAGGCTTGGGAACCGATAGCATCCTTATCATCCGGTATTCCGAAAAGGATGACCGCGGGAATTCCGGCTTTAAAGGCCTGGGTTGCTTCTTCGGCAGCACGTTTCGGGTTGTATCTGCAAACTCCCGGCATGGTTGAAATCTGTTCGTCATCGCCCTTGACTTTAACGAACATCGGCCATATCAGGTCATCAGCGGAAAGAGTCGTTTCTCGCACCAAACGCCGTATCGTGGCGGTGCGTCTTAATCTACGTGGTCTCTCTATTGGATAGCCCAATTCGATCTCCTGAAATATTTGACACCACCTGGATAACTAATCGATTATTTCAACTTTACCGTCGTCGAGCCAATAATAGGCTCCGACTACTTTTAATTTACCCTCATTGATCTTACCTGCCAAGATAGGTTGCGATTGTTTCAATTGAAATACCACATTCCTCACGTTCTCCTGGGCAACGACGTCCATAATATCACCTAGCTGGCCCAAAGCGCTAGTGACCGCTGGTTTAATTCGCCGAATGATACTGCTGATATGCCCTTCTACATCCGGATTTTCAATCGCTAATTTTATAGCTCCGCAGTATTGATGTCCCAATATCATGATAAGCGGCACACTAAATTCCTTAACCGCAATTTCCATACTGCCTATAGCGGCCTCGTCCGCCACGTTTCCTGCAGTTCGGACTATAAATATATCTCCGATGCCTTGATCGAAAATGATCTCCGGAGGCGTGCGTGAATCCGAACATGTTAAGATGCAGGCACTCGGTCTTTGACCTTTGACCACTTCACTGCGACGATCCACTGTCTGATGTGGGTGCGTTAACTCCCCTGCAGCGAATCTATCGTTTCCCCTAAGGAGGTGATTGAGAGTCTCTTCAGCATTCATTTGCTTCTCCCCTATCTTTTTGACCGCCGAAAGCTGACGGCTATTGAAAATGTTTCACAACGGCTTCTACTAAACCAGGCACTGAATGGGTTTGTGCCTGTATAGAAACCTTCATACCTGCTTGTGTTAGGATTTCGGACGTCATCGGTCCTATGGAAGCGATCACCGCATCCTTTATTATTTTCTCAGCCTTGTCGGCTAATAATTCAGAGAAACCGGTAACCGTTGATCCGCTGGTAAATGTGATAATATCAGGAGGATTATCTGCCAGAAAAGCCCACATTCCGGCATCCCATTCTGCAGTGAACGTATTGTACACTTGTAATGGTAAAACCTCTGCGCCGATTTTTTCAAGCGACCTCTCTATCGTATCGTCTCCCAGGTTACCTCGCACCCGAACGATATAACAGCCATGATCTCTCATGTGATCGGAAAATTCTTGAGCCAGGGTGACAGAGGTGAACTTGCTCGGTAAAAAGTCCGCCTGCAGATGATGCTTCCTCAACGCTCGATCGGTTCCTATACCCATCGCCGCGATCTTGAATCTGCCCAGAAACCTGTGATCATAATTACGCTCAAACAGCTGTGAGATGAAATAGCGCACTCCATTTTCGCTCGTGAAAACGATCCAGTTGTTCTCCTCGCTACGGTCGGGATTGCCAGCCCATAAATCCAGCTTATTCCACCCCTCCGTATCCTGACTCGACCGTGTGGCTATTGTTGGCAACGGCAATACCTCAGCTCCATAAGAACGGAGCTCTTTATACATCTCTTGAGCCTGATCAGCAGGCCGTGTGACCAATACCCTTTTACCAGATAGGATACCTCCTCCGAACCATTGGATATCAGGTGCCAGGTTGACCGTTTCACCGATTACGAAAAGTGCCGGTGGAGAGATATGAGCATCTGTTGCGAGAGCATATAAATCGGATAGTTTCCCCATAACACTTTTTTGTACTCCGGTCGTACCTCTCTCGATCAGCGCGGCAGGAGTTTGTGGGTCCATCCCCCCTGATATCAATTTCTCAACAACTTCTGGAAGTTGTTTGACTCCCATATAACCCACAATTGAACCATCTTTTACCTTTCCCAGCCAGTCCCAGGGAATCTGCGTTTCGTCTTTCGTAGTTTCGTGAGCAGTTAATAGAACCGTGAAGGCGGACTTATTTCTGTGTGTGACGGGTATCCCTGCGTATGCTGAAGCGGCAATTCCGGCGGTAATTCCCGGAACTACTTCAAAGGGAATGCCCCTCTTCTTTAAGTAGAGAGCCTCTTCACCTCCGCGCCCAAAAACAAACGGATCTCCACCCTTGAGCCTGATAACTTTTAATCCTCTTTGTGCGAGCTCAACCAATAATTCGTTTATCTTCTCTTGTGGTAGTGAATGGCAATCAGCAGCTTTGCCCACGAAGTGCCGTTGGACTTTCGCTGCCAGGGTCACGATCAGTTCCATCGGGATCAACCGGTCATACACAACAGCATCGCATTCATCCAGAAGTTTTCGTGCTTTGAGCGTGATCAGCTCCGGATCTCCCGGGCCTGCACCAACAAGATATACTTTTCCTTTATCATTCATATCGACAATATCTCACCTGCCCCCTGTGATAGGAGACTTTGAGCTACCATTTCACCTAATTTCTCTGCTTCTTCATCGTTCTCGATTTCACCGGATGCATGCAAGCTATTTTTTCCATCGGTGTCAAGTACAATGGCATCTAATCTAAGTTCTTCTTTATTATTCCAACGCGCCCATGCCCCTACGGGTAGTGAACAGCCTGCCTGTAATACTGCGAGCAGACTTCGCTCGGCGGTGAGAGCGGCATAATCACGTGGGGAGTTTATACACCGAACAACATCTCGCATCACCTCGTCACCCGATCTGATTTCTATAGCTAATGCCCCCTGACCCGGTGCAGGTAGAAATTCTTCTGGTGGTAGTATTTCAGTAATTCGCTCACACATTCCCAACCGCTCTATACCGGCTCTGGCTAAAATTATAGCGTCAAACTGCCCATCCTCGAGTTTATTCAGGCGCGTATCGATATTTCCTCGCACATCCACAATTAGAAAATCTGGATTAAATCTCTTCAACATCGCTCTTCTGCGAGGCGATCCTGTAGCTATTCTCGTCCCACCTGGTAAATCCGCCAATTTATTTTTGTTAATTGAAATCAGAGCATCCTCGACCGGAGCTCTTTTTGGCACTGCTGCGATAATGGTCTCT
>CBDUWK010000128.1:0-6461 GCA_965370905.1 uncultured bacterium
GACCAGGTTGCCGTTCAACTGCGGGTCCCGAGCCGTACTTAAACCCCACGATGATATGGTCGAACACCCTGCGTTCATCTGCATCCCGAAGATTCCAAGCTGGTTTAAGTCGCCTAGGGCAGTGCCCATCAAGACATCAGTTATGTCCAGTTCCCTGCCCAGGGCTGCATTGTAGAGATCGATCCCGGCATCGTCCATTCCCTGAAACATCCCCTCCACCTCTTGCACATATTTAGTTTCAATTTCGAAATTTGCTTCGAAGAAGGCTCGAGCTGAGGCGTAATTCTGGGCGTTATTTTGAAACACGTACCCGATGACGTAATTATCGAACACGTCCTTGATGCGGTCTCCCATCAGGTATCCGTGAGCACAACCTCGCTCGTAGTGGTTCCCCCAGACGCGCAGAATGAGCTTGCCGTCTATAGTCAGTGAATCCCCGTTGACCTGCTGGGCATTGGAAAGTGATATGCTGCAAGAGAAGACAAGAATTAGTAAGATTAACTTCTTCATGAGTGAATTCCTTTCATATAAGTATCAAGAATATTTCAAATGTAGTATTAGAAAAAACTATTGTCAAGTAATATCTCGAAGGAGATTTATGAAATTGGAGGTGTTTAGCACTAATTTGTTGAGCATAAAAGAAGCGACTGTTTTCAGGAAATCTCGGCCTTATGTTCAATGGCTTTGCCGCCTTTGACGCTGCGGTAACCCTCGATGACGAGGAAGAGGGCGAGGATCAGAAGCAGTGATCCGGCGAAAGCTATAATATACCCGCCTTCCTGGAAATTCTTGTAGACCAGTTGCCAGAGGGCGGTTATAGTGACGGCGAACATGAGGATCATGGGGTAAAAGGCAAAGCGGGCGGATTTACCCTGGCGCACCATCCAGACGGCGATAGTCAGGAATGTCAAGGCCGCCAGAAGCTGGTTGGCAGATCCGAATATGGGCCAGAGAGCCATACCTGAACCTGAAAAGACCAATAGAGAGGAGATGGTTACGGTTAGGGCGGTAGCGAGGTAGCGGTTGCGGTGCAGAATGCTGCGGACTGGTTTGGGTTCTTCGGTTTTGAAGAACTCCTGGAATGCGAAACGAGCCAAGCGGGTGGCGGTATCCAAGGAGGTCAAGGCAAAGGCGGAAACTGCCAAAGCTACGAAACTGGTGCCTACTTCCCGGGAGAAACCGAGGTGGGTCATGAAGCCGCCTACACCGGAGGAAAATATTGCCACCGGACCGGCAGTTTCCAACATGTTTATATATTCGGGTCGCGCCAGCATCACGGCGGTTATCAGAGCGATGACGGCCAGCAGCGTTTCGATGAGCATGCCGCCATAACCGATTAGTTTGGCATCGGTTTCACGATTAAGCTGTTTAGCGGTAGTGCCGGAGGCGACCAGTGAATGGAACCCGGAAACGGCTCCACAGGCGACAGTCACAAAGAGCACAGGGAACAGGTATCCCATCTTGGCGACATAAAATCCGAAGAAGGCTTCCGTCCGGATCACAGGAGCGGCAAAGAAGAGACCGACTACCGCTGCGATCAGGACTCCATACAACAGAAAAGAATTGAGATAATCTCGAGGCTGCAGTAGAACCCAGACTGGTGTTACTGCAGCTACAAAGATGTAGCCTACCAACAGGAAAACCCAAACGTTATAGGAAAGCTGCAAAGGGAAATTTAGCCCGATAACGAGGCATATGAAGAGGCCAACTATACCGATAACAGATGCAGGGAGAAGAGATACGCCGCGATTATAGACGCCGAAACCGAAAATGACAGCCAGGAAGATAAACAGGATCGAAGAAGTAGCGGCTGAAGGTACCTTGACGAAGGTTTGAGCGACGATGATAGTGAACACTGCCACAACGAGGATCAGCGCCGACCAGGAAAATATCAGGAAAAAGAATTTACCGCGCGGACCGATTTGTTCTTCAATAATTTGTCCAATTGAGCAGCCTCGGTGTCGGATTGAAGCAACGAGAGCAGCGAAATCATGCACCGCTCCAATGAAGATGCCGCCGAAGAGTATCCACAGCAGGACAGGCAGCCACCCGAAAGCGGCGGCGAAGATGGGTCCTACAATGGGACCTGCGCCCGCGATGGAGGCGAAGTGATGTCCTAATAAGACTGGAGTTTTGGCGGGCAAGTAATCCACACCGTCCTGCAGGGTGTGAGCGGGCGTCGGTTTGGTACTATCCAAACCAAATTTACGGGCGATGTAACGCCCGTAAAATATGTAACCAGCCAGGATGATGACGGCCGAAACCACCACCAGAGGTATTGCACTCACGCTTCGAGCCTCCTCAAGCTCAGTGTATCAGGGATGCGATCCGCTTCCAGCGCACCGAATCGTAGAAACGGTAGAAGGGGATATATTTATCCCAGGAAAAGTAGATGATAGTCGCTTTCCCGAGGATAGCTTCCTGGGGCAGAAAGCCCCAATAACGGCTGTCGGAGGAGTTGTCGCGGTTGTCTCCCATCATGAAATAATTCCCGTCGGGGATGATAATGGGACCGTAGTTATCCCGATTTCCAGCGCCGGAAGGATAGATCTCCTTCTGGATGAGACCATCGGGGCATATTCGCCAATCAGTATATTTTGCTCCAGGTGGATCTGCAAACGGTGCTCCGTTGATTAGAAGAATTTTATCCCTGATTTCGAGGGTATCACCCGGCAGCCCCACACACCTTTTGATATAATTTTGAGAAGGGTCGCGAGGATATTTGAAAACAATCACGTCCCCGCGCTGGGGTTTACGTAATCCGGGCAGCCTGGTGTGGGGCACATTGAAACCGATCTCTGTGAAGGGAACGCCGATCCAATCAGGTGTGCGAATTCCATAGAGGAATTTATTTACCATGAGGAAATCACCTATCAGGAGGGTTTCTTCCATAGAACTGGAGGGGATGCGGTAGGCTTCAACTACTGCAGTTCTAATGAAGAAGACCATTATTGTCAAGGTCACGATGAATTCCGCCCAATCGCGCACGAAACCTTTGGCTTTACGGCGTGCGATGCGCTTTTCCTTGCGGCGCTTTACCCAGCCGCGATAGGCTTTCCATGCTTTTTTAACAGTTTCCCACATAATAAGTACCTGTTTATTTGCATATCATTTTGTTTAACCAATTTTCTCTCTTGATGTTCCTGGCTTGACAGGTTATACGGTTTTCCTGATTTCCAGCAGGTTGTAAAACTCACAACACATTTGAGGCCAGGAGCACTCTATGTTTTAATTTGCAAGAATGGTGCCAATACCGTCTTGAGAGCTAATAGATTGTCTGTGCAGTCGACTCCCTGTAGTCAACTGCATTATAGTGAACAGTTAGCTTTAAGTGTCGAGTGCGGGGACTCGACACCAGATGCTTTATCTATTGCCGGGGTGATGACCTTTATTCATCTTCGTCAACTTTCAACAGGGCGAGAAATGCTTCCTGGGGGATTTCTACCGCGCCAATCTGCTTCATCCTCCTCTTGCCTTCACGCTGCTTCTCCAGAAGCTTCCGTTTACGGGTAATGTCACCACCGTAGCATTTCGCTAACACGTTTTTTCGCAGAGCTTTCACAGTGGTACGGGCGATGACTTTTGAACCGACTGCAGCCTGGATGGCGACTGCGAAAAGCTGGCGGGGAATCACCTTTTTCAATTTGCGGGTAAGCCGTTGCCCCCATTCGTAAGCTTTATCCTGGTGAACAATGATGGAGAGGGCATCGACCGATTCGCCATTCAGCAGAACGTCCAGGCGAACCATTTGAGCGGGCTGCATCCCGGTGAAATCGTAATCAAAAGAAGCATAACCACGGGAGATGGATTTCAGGCGGTCGTAAAAATCGTAGATTACTTCCGCGAGGGGGAAATCGAACTGAAGATTGACGCGGTTGCCTTCGAGATAGTCTGTGGTTTTATATACACCTCGCCTTTCGAGGGAGAGCTTCATTATAGCGCCGATATACTCAGTGGGGGAGATAATTTCTGTTTTGATATATGGTTCTTCCACCTTCGTCTGGCGGGAAATCGGGGGCATTTTAGCGGGATTATCGATGCGGAGTATATCACCATTCTCCATAGTAATCCGATATTCGACATTGGGTAAGGTCGTTATGAGATCGAGGTTGTGTTCCCGTTCGAGACGCTCCTGGACGACCTCCATGTGCAGCATGCCGAGAAAACCGCAGCGGAATCCAAATCCGAGGGCGATGGAAGTTTCCGGTTCCCAGGTGAAAGCAGCATCATTGAGAGCCAGCTTCTCAAGGGAATCACGCAGGTCGGTGTAATCTTCGGTATTAGTGGGATACAATCCGGCGAAGACCATCGGTTTGACATCCTTAAAGCCGATCAGCGGCTCTTTGGAGGGGTTTTGGGCATTGGTTATGGTATCCCCCACCCTGGTTTCACGGATCATTTTACAGCCGGGGATGACATAACCTACGTCACCGGTGTCGAGCCTTTTACCGGGTACTCTGCGAAGACTTAAGCTGCCTACTTCTTCTGCGACGTACTTCTTGTCATTGCTCATGAAACGGATGGGCATGCCCTTCTCAATGAAGCCATCGACGACGCGTATGTAGGGAACTGCACCGCGATAAGTATCGAACACCGAATCGAATATCAACGCCCGCAAAGGGGCTTCAGGATCACCGGAGGGCGGATCTATTTTACGAACAATTGCCTTTAACACTTGGGGAACACCATCGCCTCGCTTAGCGCTGATGCTGAGAATCTCGTCCGGATCGCAGCCCAGGAGATCTTCAATGGTAGCGGAGGTTTCTTCTATCTGAGCGGAAGGTAGGTCAATTTTATTAATAATGGGGATAATTTGGAGATCGTGCTCGAGGGCAAGGTAGAGATTGGACAACGTTTGTGCCTGGATACCTTGAGTGGCATCGACTATCAGGAGGGCGCCTTCACAGGCAGCAAGGCTCCTGCTGACTTCATACGTAAAATCTACATGCCCTGGCGTGTCAATCAAATTTAAAACAAATTCGCCCAGTTCTTCGTCAACATATTTCATAGAGACGGCATGCGCTTTAATGGTGATGCCGCGCTCCTGTTCCAGATCCATGTCATCGAGCACCTGCGGGCGCGCCTGCATCGGGGTGATGGTGCCGGTGAGCTCGAGGAGACGATCAGCGAGAGTTGACTTACCGTGATCGATATGCGCTATAATACTGAAATTTCGAGTGCTTTTCATGTCCTATGGAAATTAATCAGGCACGTAGTGTCCAATTCAGGGAGAAATTCCTTGACTTATCTATGATACGACGTTATTTTACACAGGTCGATTTTCCAATAACTATGGAAAGATGAAATATTGCACGATCGAAGAACTTCAGCCGGGGATGGTACTCGGCCGTCCAATTTACGGACACAAGGGACTATTACTACTGGCAAACGGGCAATCGCTTGACAACGGTTTTATCAACCGGCTGGATGAGTTAGGATTTCTCGGTGCATACGTAGATGTACCAGGTTTTGAGAATGTAGATCCTTCCGAAGTCATCAGTGCATCACTGCGAGCGGGGACCCATCTCCTGCTGGATGATTGTCTGGAAAGGTTAACAGAACTATCACCCTCCATCCAGGGGTTTGACTTATCGTTGGATTCCAGTCTGGAAGATCATCCCGAGATAAAAAGAGCCATCTCGTTATCAGAATTCCAGAAGTTGGTCGGCGATGTTATTGACGAGCTTTCGAGCCAATTAACCTTCGAGCTGCCCTGCCTGTTATTAAAAACCCAGAGCCAATACCAGGTTCAACATGCAACCGACACTATGTTGTTGTCAGTGCTTTTAGGCATAAGATTCAGTTTTATTTACCGTGAACTGAAACAATTGGGTTTGGCAGCCTTACTGCATGATGTTGGAAAAACTCTGCTGGCAGAACCAGGGCAGAAGAACATCGGACCCGATCATCCGAAGTACAAAGATCACCCTCACGTCGGTGGTTTGATCATGTTGGAAAGCAGCAACAACCATTATATAGAATGTGCCGCCATTCAACAACACCATGAGAGGCAGGACGGCAAGGGTTTTCCTGAAGGCTTGACCGGATTTAACAAGGCACCCAGTCCAGGCAGCGCCTACCAACGCGGTAGTATCTACCGTTTAGCCGAGATAATCAGCGTCGCAGATGCCTACGACGTTTTGACCTCCGGGATATATCAACCGGCACTCTCACCGGAACTGGCATTGGAGAATCTGATAAAGCGAAGCTTTTTCGAATTCAACACCCATGTTGTCAACATGCTGGCTCAGATAGTGCAGATTTTCCCGGTGGGCTGCACCGTAAAAATTGTAAGATGCTCCAATCCTAAACTGCAAAATAACCAGGGCATAGTGCAAACCGCCGATTCCGAACACCCCCACCAGGTTGACATCATCCTCACCAGGGATATCCGAGGGAATGCTTTAAAACCATCCTTGATATCACTGGCCGATGACGATTCTGCAAAGTTAGATTTAGTC
>CBDUWK010000129.1:0-6448 GCA_965370905.1 uncultured bacterium
GCTCTACTTTTCTTAAAACACTTTTGGGCCGCCCTGGGGGGGGGGGGGTGGTAGAGGAAACGCGCGTTTTGCAACTTCTACAAACCGGGCTCCTCGTAGATTCGAAACCGGGATACCAGGTCAGGAGTTAGAAGTTGAGTTGGAACTTAAACTCATCGCAGACGTGGGATTGGTGGGATTACCTAATGCTGGGAAATCCACGCTCTTAGCCAGAATTTCAAACGCGCGTCCCAAAATAGCAGATTACCCTTTCACTACGCTTGAACCTCACTTGGGGATAGTATCTGCAGGTGAATATAAGAGTTTCGTGATGGCTGATCTACCCGGTTTAATCGAAGGCGCCAGCGAAGGGAAAGGACTGGGACACCGATTTTTGAAACATATAGAGCGTACCAGAATAATTCTCATGCTCATTGATTCTTCATCGGAAGATCCTCAGGCTGACCTTGAAAATCTGGAGAGAGAACTTGAACAGTACAGCGCCACGTTATTGAATCGCTCCAGAATAACTGCTTTATCGAAGTCAGACCTCATTAGCTCGGAAGATGTTCCCGAATTGCCTGCGGAATGTAAATTCTCATCCGTCACCGGCGAGGGTGTTGATGGCCTGATTTTTAAACTTTGGTCACTTTTACAGAACAGTAAACAATGATCGAGGAACAGCACAAACTATTCAATAATGGCTATTCGCCTGGAGAGGATATCAGAAAAGATCCCGTAGCCGCACTCACTCTGTTTAACGTACCGGGGATTGGTTCAGCTTTTTTTAGAATCTTATTGAAAAGCCTGGGCAGCCCTGCAGAAGTACTGAGAGCCAGTAGGAAGACTTTGGAAAGCGTGCCGGGTATAGGTTCTCATACTGTGACAGCAATTCGCGAGGCACGAGACCAGAGCGTTGCGGAAAACTTATTAAAGAAATTGGAAAAGTGCCATGCGACGATCACCAGTATCTGGGATGAAGAATACCCGCCTAAGTTGAGAGAAATCCATGATCCACCGGCATTGCTTTTCGTGCGTGGGAAATTGCCGGAACCGGATCTGACCTGTATAGCTGTAGTGGGTACACGTACACCCACCGTTTACGGCATACGTCACGCTCACCAGATTGCGGAGGAATTGTCTGCCAACGGTATAGGCGTTGTAAGTGGGATGGCCAGAGGAGTGGACACTGCGGCTCATGAAGGAGCATTGCAAGGAAACGGTAAGACCTATGCTGTTTTCGGAGCCGGCATAGACATAATATATCCTTCTGAAAATAAAATACTCGCAGAGAAAATTCAGAACTCCGGGGCTCTGATTTCGGAATTTCTGCCCGGAGTTAGACCTGACCCTGGACTTTTCCCCCGACGTAATCGCATTATCAGCGGTTTGTCAGATGGTGTGCTGGTGGTGCAAGGTGGGGAGAAATCGGGTGCCTTAATTACCGCGAAGTTAGCTCTTGAGCACAACCGGGACGTTTTCGCACTCCCCGGCAGCGTTGAAGATAGGCGTTCTAAAGGCCCACATGACCTCATCCGGCAAGGCGCTAATCTAATTGAATCGGCGCAGGATATCTTCGAAGAGATGGGATTTAGAGACAAAGTTAATGTAAAAGCGAAGATTAAAAGGGAATTACCTTTACTGAATCCTTCCGAGGAAACAGTTATAAAAAAGCTGTCAGCCGACCCTATACATATTGATAAGCTCGTTCAAGATTTAAGCCTTCCAGTATCTGGCGTATTAGCCGACCTCTTAAATCTCGAAATGAAGGGTTGGGTAAGACAATTACCGGGGAAACTGTTTACCTTAGAAGATTAATCGTTAATAGAATTGGTTAAGAAGTTGGTTTTAACGGAACAGGTTGTCCAAAAAACAGTCGGTTGCACCGCTCTGATTCGCTGTCATGATTACGATCCCGGTAGTGTGCGAAAAGCGTTGCGCGATGGCTTGGAGCTTCTGGATAGCCCAGAACGTTTTATCCGTCCTGGTGACCAAATTCTGCTGAAACCAAATATGCTATCCGCAAAGGAACCTGAACAGGCAGTGACCACACATCCGGAGATTATAGCTGCGGTAGGTGAGATGGTACTGGACTGCCGTGGAAAAATTATTCTGGGGGACAGTCCGGGAGGTATTGCCAGAAACATCGGAAAGTATTGGCAGAAGACAGGTATTGAGCAGGTCGCGAAACGGCTGAATATTGAACCGGTTTCGTTCGAAGAGTCAGGCACGAGGAGTTTTAAAACGCCAGGTGGATTCGTCAACATCTCCACTATAGCTCTTGATGCTGATGGTATAATTAATCTGCCCAAACTGAAAACGCATCTCCTGACACTTATGACGGGCGCTGTAAAAAATATGTTCGGAACCATTCCCGGATACCGGAAAGGGTTCCTGCACAGCCTCGCCCCCGATCCTGATGAGTTTGCTAAATTCGTTTTTAATACCTATCTTCAGGTGGTACCTGAATTGAATGTATTAGATGCGGTGGTGGGAATGGAAGGAAATGGTCCTTCATCCGGCAAACCGCGCCATATCGGAGCCTTGTTGATCTCAGAAGACGCCCTCGCACTGGATAGTATTGCAGCCAAGATTATCGGATTTAAAATCGAAGAACTACCAGTTTTCAGAGCTGCGGCGGAAGCTGGATTTTGGGATTGGAATAATGACAACTCGGAAATTCTGGGGAGCGACATTGACGAATTCATCATTCCCGATTTTGTGCCGCCGGATGTGAGCAAGCTGGAGAGAATCCCACCGTTTATAAAAAACAATCTAAAGAAGCTGCTGTGGATAAGGCCTAAAGCAAATCCGGAAAACTGCACCTCTTGCAGTATATGCGTTGACTCCTGCCCGGTTGATGCCATGAAGATGGTAAAAGAATTACCCCGGATAGACTATGAGGTTTGCATTAAATGTGGGTGTTGCGATGAAGTGTGTCCAGATGACGCGATATATCAGCAAATGAGCTTATTGGCGAAATTATTGGCGTGAGGTAGATCATTGCTAAAAGAACCGAAAACGATTATTTTATTTGAGGATGATGCAGCGTTGACCACAGAGCCGTTGTCACTTACACGACCGGTTTGGGATTTACGCTGTGGAATCCGTACACTTGGCCGCATGATATTGGATTATTTCCCAAAAAGCGAGATTTTCCAATATGCCAGACCACATCTATTAAAGATTTTATCTCATCCACTGAAGGATAATAATCGCCGTGACAATGACGATCTCTGGATCAACGGCAGCCTGGTTCCTGGGACTGGATTTATATCTGTAAGTGAACTGAAGATAGGTTATGCTTGGGTGAAAGAAAACCGAGTGATAGCCTTTAGAGGTGACAAACCCGAGTTATGGGAAGCCGGAACGCAACTGTCAGCAGATCGGTTTAATAACATAGAAGCGCCCTCCGATGTTGGTCATCTTATCCGTTACCCATGGGAAATCGTAAATTCCATGCAGGAAGAATTGACTCGAGAGGCACAGGAATTGCGTGCGTTAGGCGAGTGCAGAGGGCAACTTCATAAGAGCGTAGTATTGAATGAAAGTAAAGATATTTTTATAGCGGAAGGCTGCAGCCTGGCTCCTGGCACTGTAATCGACGCCACGCAGGGTCCTGTGGTGCTTGACGTGGATGTATTAGTGGGGGCAAACACCGTCATCGAGGGTCCCTCTTACTTAGGACCGGGAACGCAGGTGAAGCCGTTATCACACATTCTTGCCAGTAACATCGGAGAGCAGTGCCGGATAGGAGGAGAGATTTCTGTTTCTATAATACAGGGATATTCGAATAAAGCGCATGGTGGCTTTTTAGGACATTCATTTATAGGCGAATGGTGTAATTTGGGTTCAGGTACGGAAACGTCCAACTTGAAGAACAACTATAGTCCCGTTAAAGTTCAAGTGGGTTCAGATTTAATTGACACAGGAGAACTTTTTATCGGTTTAACTATGGGTGATCACTCGAAAAGCGCCATAGGCACTGTTTTTAATACAGGAACTATGGTCGGCGTTGGTTGTAATATATTCGGCGCTGGATTTCCTCCGAGACATATCCCCTCATTCCACTGGGGTGGAGCGGAGAAATTGGTGCGATATCCGTTCAAGAGAACACTTGATACAGCCTCCGAAATGATGCGGAGACGGCAAAAAGACTTGAGTCGTGAACAGACTGAAATCCTCACCTGGATTTATGAAAACCGGGGTAAATAACAAGACAACTAATAAAAGGATATATACATCGTGAAGAAGAAGCTATTCGTGACAGGCTCTGTAGTGATTGTTCTGGCTTTTATAGCTGGAATGAAATTTACGGAGAACCTCTGGGCGGCAGGCAAAAACATCTACGATCAGGTGAACAGGCTCGCCTATGTAATGCAGCTCGTAAGAGACCAATACGTAGAAGAGCCGGATATGAACCTTCTGGTCGACGGAGCCATTGAAGGGTTATTAGCAGCTCTGGATCCCCATTCTGTCTACATCAGCGCAGAAGCACAGAAGCAGATTTCGGAGCAATTCGCTGGTGAATTTGAAGGGATCGGTATAAGTTTCGCCATCCAGGATAATGCCATCGTGGTGATCAGCGCTATACCTGGTACTCCTGCAGATCAACTGGGTTTGCGTTCCGGAGATCGGATTGTAAAAATAAACGGGGTGTCCACATACGGCATCACCAATAAAGGCGTGTTCCAGAAACTCCGCGGACCCAAAGGATCCGAAGTAAATATCACCGTCTTTCGAACCGGATTGGATGAAGCACTCGAGTTTACTTTAACTCGCGATAAAATCCCTATTCACAGCGTAGAAACAAGTTTCATGCTCGATGATAGAACCGGTTATATCCTTTTAAATCAGTTTACTTCCAACACTACCGATGAAATACGTCAAGCGCTTAGCGAATTATACAATCAGGGCATGACCCGGTTCCTTTTCGATTTGCGCGGTAATGCCGGAGGTTATTTAAAACAGGCAGTGCAAGTACTAAGTGAGTTTATCGGAGATGAGAAGTTGTTGGTCTATACTATGGGGCGTAGCGAGAATTCGAAGCGAACCTATCCAGCTCCGTTGGAAGCGCCTTACGAAGATCTTCCCATAATAGTACTGGTTTCTCATGGAAGCGCCTCCGCTTCTGAAATTGTGGCTGGCGCCATACAGGATTTGGATCGCGGCCTGGTAGTGGGCAATACCACTTTTGGCAAAGGGTTGGTTCAGCAGGCTTATCCACTTGGTGATGGTTCTGTGGTGCGAATTACCACTGATCGATATTACACCCCCAGCGGCAGGCTCATCCAGCGGCCGTATGATGAAGGAGTCGCAGAATACATAAATGAAGCATACGATGACGAAGACGAGAATGCAGAGTTGCCCGACAGCTTGAAAGAGATTTTCTACACAGAAACAGGCCGTCAGGTTTACGGTGGAGGGGGTATCACACCTGATGTGAAAGTCTCGACCGAGTATTTAACTGCCTATAGCGCTAAACTACGGAACCAGAGAGTATTCTTCGAATTGGCCAACCAATACTGTTCTGAACATCCCACTCCATTTGAAGACTTCGAAGATTTCCTGAAAAAATACCAACCTACAGAGGAAATGCTGCAGGAATTAATTGCGCTGGCAGAGTCCAAGGACATACCTTTTGACGAAGAAGCATTCGAGAAAGATCGCGGCTACATTACTCTGCAGATAAAGGCAGAAATGGCGCAGATATACTGGAATAAGAGGACTTATTTCTATCAAGTGCGGGCTGGTAAGGACAAGCAAATCCAAAAAGCGCTGACGCTTTATGGACAGGCAAAAGAGATCGCCGGTCTCTGATTCGTAATGGAATCAAGCTCATAAACACATAGAACAAAAAAACATTGACATTAAGCAGAAAATTTGTTAATTTTAGGCCACAAAATTCGCAGATAAGAAAATAAATAAATCAATTAGGAGCGAACAGCATGGTAAAGCTATTCCTGGATGGCGGGCCGTTCATGTATCCCATTTTGGGACTTTTGATCGTCGGTTTTGCATTTTCCCTGGAGAGACTTTGGACACTTTCACGGGCATCGGTAAATACGCGTAAATTCATCCTGCAGGTACGCCAGGCAATCTCCGACGGTGGAACCGAAAAAGCCGCCGAAATCTGTGCCAATACTCGTGGACCGGTCGCGGCCATTTTCCACGCAGGTCTGATGCGTGTCGATAAGGGTCTGGAGTACGTTGAGAAATCTATTATGACCGCGGGCACCATCGAAATGGCCTTCCTCGAAAAAAACCTGGTCTGGTTGTCAACGATCATCGCCTTGGCGCCGATGTTGGGGTTCACTGGAACGGTAGCTGGAATGATCAACGCCTTCGAGGAAATCGCCAAGGCAAACGATATTTCCCCGGCTATCGTCGCAGGCGGTATTTCTGAAGCGCTTCTCACCACCCTCTTTGGATTGATCGTGGCGATGATCATTCAAGTATTCAACAATTT
>CBDUWK010000130.1:0-6429 GCA_965370905.1 uncultured bacterium
CTTCTGCCTCAGAAACCTTTACATTTATCGCAGATTCCATTTATAACCACGCGCTTGCTCTGAACCTTAAAACTGGCGCGGACGTGATCGGGAATCTTTCTTTCGACTGAATTGCATTGACCATCCATATTCAGATGTTCATGTAACTAACAGAGGTTCTGAATTGTTTCTAAGCCCCAATTATACTGGTTTGTAGAAGTAATTTCCTGTTCGTTTAACTGTCATTCCTGCCTGCCCCTTCGGGGATCCAGAATCCAGACGTAGGTCGGGGGTGCTTCCCCCGACAAATTCCATACGGGTCGGCGCACCAAAGGCACCGCTTCACGGCAAGACCGACCCCTACATACCAGCAACCAGCTACTTGAGAACCGTCAACCTCTTCACAGTGCTACCCATTTCCGTTTCCATCTCAATTAAATAAACCCCCGAACTAACCTGCGAGCTATTCCAATAGACGGTTCTCACGCCTGGCGGCTGGAGACCTTGCGCTAAGGTGGCTACTTTCTGACCGAGCAGATTGTAAACGGCAAGCGTGGCTTTTTGCGGATAGGGGAGGTTAAAGGTAACCCAGGTGACAGGATTGGCGGGGTTGGGACCGAAACTAATTTTAATACACGGATAGGGGCATTTTTGGTAAGGAGGGGTTGAGGAAGTATCCGTTACATTCTCAAAATACCGAATGCCGCCCCAGGTATCACCCACAAACATATCTCCATCTCCGTCTTGATCCATGTCTAAAAGAAAAGGAGACGCTTGCCAGATCATAAGGTCAGGGAAAAGATCTTCATTCTCTAACTGCATTATAGGGTTCTGAGGGGTGCCCACGTTTCTGTAGAATAATAAATTCTTTTCCCATGGGTTCCAATAGTAATCCTCACTATTGATAAATAGATCATGATCTAAGTCGTCATCGATGTCATAGAAACAACCCCAATAAGGTCCAGTTATGTAGCCTACGTTTTGCCAGCCGCTGGTAACAAATTGAAAATCGAAAGAAGAAGCACTCCCTACATTTTCGAAGTAGTAAACCGTACCCGCTGAAACGAAAAGGTCTTGGTCACCATCCGCGTCGATATCTGCTGTCCATGGTGAAAGTATAACCGATCCAGTGGTGAAAACACCCGGTACTAGGTCATCAGTAACAAAGACAAAATCCGGTCGCTGTGGAGTGCCCCTGTTGAGGTACAGATGCAATCCCGGAGGACCTGGAATTGCACTCTCACCTGCAAGTAAATCATAGTCCCCATCGGCATCAATATCACAGAACCAAGGAGTCAAGCCAAAAACGATTACATTTTGGAAGTTGTCTGTCTCCCAGACATAAGCCGGATCAGAAACAGTCCCTTGATTGTTATAAAAAGTTAATCGATCACCAATGCTGGAAAACAGATCGGGATCGCCATCAGCGTCAATATCAACCAGGCGTGGTTTGCTATGATGTCCACAATCCCAGGTCATATAATTCGTAGTGATTAATTGGAAAATTGCTTCTTGAGGAGAACCTACGTTCTCGTAGAAAAAAACGTCGCCTTGGGTAACGGACTGGCCTCCATACGGACTCCTTCCTACGAATAGATCCAGATCGCCATCGTTGTCGATGTCCACCAGTTCAGGGGAAGCATCCTCTTCCACATCAATGTTGAGGTAACTATTAGTGACATAAGTCATCTGGGGATTGGCGCTATCACCATCGTTACGGTAATAATAGATGGTGCCCGCCGCCGTGCCCACCAGAAGATCGAGATCGCCGTCAGCGTCCAGGTCAGCGAAGCAGGGATCGGCTTTGCCTTGTGGAGCTTGAACACTCTGCCAGGCTTCAGTCACAAGGGAGTATTGATAGCTTTGTGGTGTACCTACATTTTCAAAGAATCGCAACTCACCCGAATAATATGTCCCACCAAACAAATCGATGTCCCCATCCGCATCGATGTCTACCGCTGCCATGTTAGTAGCCCATAGCTTATCACCGAATTGATCGAAAATAGTATCTGGCAGAGAGGAGAAATCACGTCCGATAGCTGTGCCCTGATTAGTCGCTATACCAATACAACCGTTACATAGGAATGCATCGAAATCTCCGTCAGTATCAATATCTGCGAAATCCATATCCGATTCGTATGCTGACCCTGGACAAATGGGATAGATAGAATCGAAGAAGGCAGATTTATAAACAAAATCGGGGGTTTGACTCGATCCTTCATTATTAAAAAACCAGAACAGATTTTCTTGTGATCCGCTAAAATAATCATAGTCCTCATCGGCATCAATATCGCAAAACTCAGGCGTAGTAGGATGGTTACCTCCTGCCCATGGTTGATGAGGCTGCCAGCCATCGATCTCCACCGGAAAGGCATCGGGATCTAATTCAAACTCAAAATCTTGCGCAGAAAGGAGGACAGGAATTGCCAATATAATCCAAAAATATTTCACCTTTTCCTCAAAATGGGACACTACACTCTAACCTAAATAATAATCTGGCTAAAGTCAAGCGAATTTTTCTCTTCATTGTAATTATTTCTGGACTAATCAAAAATTCTTTTAAACTGAATAGGAACTTATTGCGAAGTTATAAGGTCTAATGATGCAGGCTATTATAATCCATACTATTCATCGGAAAAGTTATCATGAAGAAAGTCCTGGTCCTGTTCTGCGGTGGAACCCTCGTTATGGAGAAGAACGAAGAGGGCGCCCTCATCTCGCTGCCGACCGAAGAGGCGATTGAAAACCTGATCAACCTCGAGCCGAAAATCAACCGCATTGCCGATCTGGAAATCACCTGCATAGAAAACATAGACAGCACCAACATTGAACCGGAAGTCTGGGACCGCATAACCGATACTATCGTCGCTAACTACCATGAGTACGACGGCTTCGTGATCACGCACGGGACCGATACCATGGCTTATACGTCGAGCGCCCTCTCTTTTACCCTCCCCAACATCGGTAAACCGGTGGTGCTGACCGGCGCGCAGATTCCCGGCACCCGTATCGAAACCGACGCCCGCCGCAATTTCGTGAATGCCGTGCGCCTGGCAACCATGGACATTTCCGGCGTACTGGTGGTTTTCAACGACGACGTCATTTTAGGTTCCCGGGCTTCCAAGGTTTCCGAATCGAGTCTGGATGCTTTTGAAACCATCAACTGGGGCGCTCTGGGTGAGATCCGTATCGACGTCCGCCTTAGCGAAAAGGCTCTACCGCGCCACCAGGAGGAATTAAAACCGCAGAAAGGCTTTGAAACGCGCATTGCCATTGTCAGGTTGGTGCCGGGCACACCCGTGGACATTCCCATGAAAGTCCTGGACTGCGATATAAAAGGTCTGGTTCTGCGCGGCTACGGACCGGGCAATATCGGTTACAAGTATCTGCCGGTGTTAGAAAAAGCGCAAGAGCGGAAGATCCCCCTGGTTGTCACCACCCAGTGCCTCGAAGGAGTTACCCTGATGCACCTGTATGACGTCGGGGTAAAAGCGCTCAAAAAAGGCGCCATCCAATCTTGCGACATGACCATCGAGGCAGCCGTTACCAAATTCATGTGGGCTCTAAAACGCGCTGAAAGTTACGACCAGGTGAGAGAGATAATGCATACAAATTATGCTGGCGAGATAAGCATCAGCGAGCAGTGTAAGAAGTGAAGGGATTCCGTTCAAACTGTTACAATTGGTGGGAGTAAAAGTCTAGTATAATAAATCGAAACTACCTATAAACCACGCGTAGGGGGCGCCTGCCCCTTCGGGGGTCTTGAACCGCCCCGCTTTTAAATATGCCCTCATGGACTCACCCCTACCTTTTCACCATAAAAGCATAAACTGCCAGATGTGGTGCAAACTTGCCGCTGACCTCGATGGTTTTTAACTCTATTATGTTGAAGTATTTACTGAAGAGATCCCGAAGTTCAGTTTCAGAGGAGAAATACAATACTGTGCCTAAGGGCGTTTCCCGGTATTTACCTGAACCGCCAAACTGGGGATTCTCATCGCTGAAGCAGAGTGACAGGTACTGACATCCGAAGTTCAGTTTTCTATGCACATTTTGGAGGTACTTCTCTCTCTGTTCCGGGAATATGTGATGCAGTACCTCCCAATCGTACGCAAAATCGAAGCTCTCCTCTACCTCTTTCAGATTGCCAAGCACGTCCGCTGCTATGAAATCGCACCGCACCCGTTTCTTCCTGGCGTTTTCTTGCGCGATCATAATCGCGGTAGGAGAGATGTCCACCCCTGTAACTTCAAACCCTTTCCCTGCCAGATAAACAGCATAGTTGCCTGTACCACACCCCATATCGAGGGTTTTACACGGCTTTACTTTTTCACTTTCAACCAACTCAACCAGGGCCTTAGGAGGTTCTTCCATGTTCCAGGGAATCTCTTCCGGCGACATCTTCCTGTAAATCTCATCCATATCGACTGATTTCATATTCCCCTTCCTCGCGGCGCGGCTATTATTGTAGATTCTCCTTTGCAGAATCTACACATCTCCTCCTAAAAAAGCAACAAAAAACAGACTTCCTACAGATGAAGTCTGTCTGATATATAGGCGCGATGTAGGGCGTACCTGTGTGTGCGCCCACTCATTATAAAACTAATATTTCTTTACTAGATCTTTGTCGAGGACGTATAAACTGATCTGTTTGGCTCCCTCCTCCGTGTAGCCAAACTTTTCGACTAAGTTCGATTGGAGCCGCTCTATGTCTCTCTTCAAGCGTCCTTCATAAGCATCGAAGCTGCTGGTGCCTAAATCCTGTATAGCCCTCCGGAAGTTCTCGTTCTCATTATAGGGCGCTAAGGCATTATCTTTGAGATGGCGTTTGTATTTATCGAAGAGCGATTTATATTGAGACGTTTTCGTTATCTTCTTGCCTTCTTGCTGTATCTCCTGGTATAGGGTCTTCTTGACGTATTCCGAATGCGCATCCTTCCTGAAGGTCTTCCGCTCTGCCTCCGTACTGGTAGTCCCCAAAAACATAGCTTCGAAATTTTTAAAGTAATCTTCCGTGATTTCTATTTTGTCGCCCGTGTAGTCGTTTTTGCGGGTCGCACCGGGTTCATAGTTAATGGCGAAGAGATAATTCTGAATGTCTCTCGAAAGCTGTTCTTTATTATAGTAATAGATGGCCTCTTTTACTTCCTGCAGAACATTGTAATCGTACATATCTGTTAATGATTCTATAAAGTCATCAGGAATATCCTCAACCGCCGGATCGTTCTTTTCGGTGAAAAACTTCGCCAACATATCCATGGTAATCAACTGATCCGATTCTTCGTACTGCGAAATCAGTTCGTTGAAAATAATGAGCGACTGTCTTCCTGAGAAGCCCTTGTTCCCTTCGTTCAAGGTCGCGTCCAGAATTTCTTTGCGCACCTGACGGTTGAAACCTTTGAGGTCTTCCTCGGAGAGCCATTCCGGAACGATCCCGGAATAAATACCCATTTTCAATAATAACATATCTTTATCTAAATACTTACTGTACTTATCGGGCGACTTGATCCAATCTTTAATGGCCGGTGATTCTCTATCGACGCGGGTGGAGATAATAATCTTGGCGAAATTTTTAAACACGCGGGGCAAGAACCGGGATTCGACTGTTTTGCCGTAGTTATCCTTGTATATCTCTATCTCGGTGTTGTAGTCAAGCACATACGGAATATTTACGGATACTATTCTGTCCTGAAATGAAGGGATATCCTCGAAATGACTTTTATCTGACGGATTTATAGTACCTAAAAATAGGGTATTGACTCGCTCCTCGGCTAACTCCACTTTGTGCACTCCATCGCTGATGATGCCGTGCAGATTCTCGAACCGCTCGATATTGTGCTCTTTAATGTCCATCAGCGCTAAAACTCCGTTATTCGTTTTAGCCAGATAGGAGAATCTGAACCGCACGTCATCTGATTTGAACAGTTCGTTGATGTTATTCTGTAGAGTGGGGTTGGTAATGGTTCTCTTTATGGGTTGATCACCGGGATTGAAAACGCTGACGCATTCTCCCAACTGCCTGCTGAAGAAATTCTTCCTCGCCCTGATCATGTTGAAGACGTCCAGCGGTTCTTCCGTGATGTCGAGCAGCGCCTTAGTAATTGAACTGCAGACGTTGCAGGGCGAATCCTTCAAAACCCATTCAAACTGCTTTTCCTGAAAAATTCTCTCGATAAATCCCTTATCAGGAATTAATTCATACAAAAACTGTTTACGATAATTTTTGGGGATCATTAAAATTGGATGATCGTGATTCGGGCAGGAAAACTCGAGATATTTCTCAGGATAAGTTGCCGCGTTATCGTCCCTCTCGTCGCGCTCTTTCTCTACTAATTCCTTCACCTCACGTGCAGCACGGGCAGCTCTTCGTTCCAATCGCTGAAAACCATCCAGCTCCTCAATAACCAAACACCAGTATACCTGATAGGATGTGCCTTCTTCAGTTTTGGC
>CBDUWK010000131.1:0-6422 GCA_965370905.1 uncultured bacterium
CGCAGTTAAAGCTATGCACAAAAAAGCAATTGATATTTAGATAATATTTGAATAGATAAAACGAAAATCTGACGGAGACAAAATGACCATGGATGAAATTCGGCGCATACAATCCATCCTGCAACAGCAGGCACCACAGGAAACTCCAAAATCTGGTCAAGCCGAAGACGCCTCCTTTAAAGATACCTTGAAATCCTTTTTGAAGGACGTCAACGGTCTGCAGAAAGTGGCTGAACACTCTGCCCAAAAGCTGGCAACCGGGGGAATAGAGAACATTCATCAAGTAATGTTAGCTATGGAAGAGGCAAACACCAGTTTCCGTTTGATGATGGAAATGCGCAACAAGATCATGGAAGCTTACAAAGAAGTAATGAAAACTCAGGTGTAATTCATTTCCAGGAATATTTCTTCTAAATGGTGCTTAAGAAATGAGTCCAAGTATGAGCAGTCTTCAAGAGCAATTCAAGGCAGTATTCAATCGGTTTTCCACCGGACAAAAGATAAGTATAATCACCATCACTGCGGTTACTATTTTCGCAACCCTCTTTTTGCTCATTATCGTCAACAGACCCCAATACACTATACTCTTTTCTGACCTGTCTTCAATGGATGCCTCTGCAGTGCGAGATAGGCTGCAAGATGAAAAGGTTGCCTACCGTTTGAAAGATGGCGGGACAACCATTCTCGTGCCAAAGGATAAGGTTTACGATTTGCGCCTGCTTCTGGTCTCCGATGGAATCCCTACCCAAGCCGGAGTAGGCTATGAGATTTTCGACCGCACCAACCTGGGGATGTCCGATTTTGTTCAAAAATTAAACTACAAACGTGCATTAGAAGGTGAATTGAGCCGTACAATCTCGAGCATAGCTGAGGTAGAACAGGCGAGGGTCCATGTCGTTATTCCCGAGCCCTCTCTTTTCCGCGAAGATGAAAAAGAAACAACCGCTTCCGTGGTGCTGAAGCTCAGGAGCCGTATCCGTCTTCACGAAGACCAGATCCGCGGCATTTCTATCCTGGTTGCCCGCTCTGTGGAAGGTCTCGAATCCGAAAATGTTACTATCCTGGATTCCTATGGTAACTTGCTCACAGGTGGGGAAATGCCAGATTCAAACGTAGGACTCTCTGCCACTCAACTGGAATTACAGCACAATGTCGAATCCTATCTCGCCGCCAAAACCCAGACCATGCTGGATGGAGTGTTAGGTTCCGGCAGATCTATTGTACGCGTCAATTCGGAACTTGATTTCCAGAGCATTGAACGCACCAGCGAAATCTACGATCCTGAAAGCGCCGTCGTTCGTTCGGAGGAGCGTACTGAAACGGAATCTACCGGAACGAATGCCCCTCAGACTAAGGAAGAAAATTCACTTTCCAACTATGAGATAAACAAAACGGTCGAACATCTGGTCAATAATGGAGGATCGATTATACGGCTTTCAGTAGCTGTAATGATTGACGGCCATTATGTGGTTGGCGAAGATGGTAATGCAGTCTATTCACCTCGCTCTGTAGAAGAGATGAACTCTCTCTCCAATATGGTGCGGGGTGCCCTGGGACTAAGGAACGACCGTGGTGACGTATTGGAAATAACCAACATAGCTTTCGATAGGGAAACTTTTGCTCAAAGTGAGGATCAATGGCAAACCGGCGAATTTAAAGATTTGGCTCTTGTTCTTGTCCCGAAGATCATACTGGGGGTAGTACTTGTGCTGCTCCTCGTCATGGTGAGAGGTTTTCTCAGACGCCACTTGTCCGCAACCCAGGAGGCTCTTGAGAACGGGTCTGCCGAGCAGCTCTCTGGACTTAATACTTCACAACAGCAGCTTATGCCAGGGGTGACCGACAGGAAAAAGGGCGTACCACTCAAAGCCCTCCTTCACGATATGGAAGATGATGTCGCCCCTGAAGTTAGGGAAGCTCAGGCAAAGCGTGACCAGGTCACCGAATTCGCTCAAAACAAACCTGAAGTTGCGACCATGCTGCTGAGATCATGGATACTGGAATCGGGCAAATAGCAAATGTGAATTTTAATTAGATGAATTGATATACCAAACATGGATCTACCGGAAACAGCATCAGCAAATCTACCTGGCAGGAAGAAAGCGGCAATCTTTATCATGGCCTTAGGGATCGAAGCTTCAGCCAGCATTTTTAAGTACCTCAATGAATCTGAGATGGAGACCTTGACCACGGAAATCGCCGGTTTGAAGAACGTTACCTCGAGCGTGATGCGTGATGTAATTGATGAATACTACACCATGCTCAAAGCTCAGGAGTACATCGCTACTGGCGGCTTGGATTATGCAAGGGACGTCTTGGAAAAAGCACTCGGCTCAGAAAAAACGATTGATATTATCAAGAACGTCCAGATGTCCCTCCAGGTGAAAGGCTTTAATATTTTACAGGAGGTAGATCCCAATCAATTGATGGCTTTCCTTCAGAAGGAACACCCCCAAACCATCGCCCTGGTGCTGTCCCAGCTAAACCCGATGCAGGCGGCTACCGTTCTTATAGATTTATCACCCCCTGTGCAGGTGGACGTTATGAATCGCCTCGCGGTTATGGAGAGTGTCTCTCCGGAAACCATAAAAGCAATTGAGCAGGTACTCGAATCGCGTATTGATTTCTCTCAGGGATCGCATAAATTGGGTGGTGTCAAAGCCGCAGCCGATATACTCAACCTTATCGGTCAGAGATACGAAAAACACATTGTGAATGGAATAGCCAAGGAAAATCCGGAGTTAGCCACAGAGATCAAGAACCTCATGTTTGTTTTTGAGGATGTCATCAATCTTGAGGATCGCTCTATACAGAAGGTTCTGAAGGAAGTTGACAATAAGGAACTCGCCTATGCCCTGAAAGCCTGTTCTGAGGAGTTGAAGGCTAAACTGTTGTCCAATATGTCCAAGAGAGCTTCGGATATTATCCTCGAGGAACTCAAATTTATGGGCCCGGTGAGGTTGCGCGAAGTAGAAGAAGCTCAGCAGAAGATCATTGAGATCATACGCCGCCTCGAGGAAGAGGGACAAGTCGTTATCGGATCAGCGGACGATCAGCTTGTTTGATAGGATAATGAAATAATAACTATGAGAATGATAAAGGAGCCTAAAAAATTACGCGCCTTACCGAAGGCCGAAACTCTACGCCCGGGAACTTATAAAATTATCACCGGCCCCGGTGAAGCTATTATGGTTCGTCATTCACCTATAAGAAGCGGAGATGGCGATGCTTTGAGTGACACCGATTGGATGCTCCTATTAGTAGATGCCGGTTGGGAAAAGGCGGAGTTCGCCTACTATCAGGGTCTTGAAGAAGGCTTCTCTACTGGATTCGCGAAAGGTCTTAAACAGGGTCGGGCGGAAGCTCAGCATGCTGCTCTATCATTCCAGGAATCTTTGCAGAACCTTGAGGCAAATCTGATAAAATTTTTTACTGGTCTGGAACGCTGGACTGTTAAGCTGGCAATGAATATCGCCGAAAAGGTTATCGCCCAAACCGCAGTGGAAAAGAAAGATCTCATTGAACAGATCGTACGCAAAGCCATCACTGAAACTGCCGATAAATCGAAAATATTGATAAGAGTGAACCCTACCGATTACGAAGCGTTGAAGGAATTTAAAACTAACGTTAGCGCTATTGCCGAAGGTATTGAGCACTTCCGCCTGGAAACCGATGTAAGCATTACTCCGGGGAGCTGTCGCGTGGAAACACCTTCAGGCTTGCTCGATGCAGATTTCACCACCCAGATCGGCGAATTGCGCCGTGCCCTGATATTCCAGGAGGAAGCCACGAAATGAACGCCGATCTCCAGGTTACCGAAAAAAGTCTGGCCGCACGCTTCCAACCCTATTTTGAACGTGTGTCCGACTGTAAGCCTATAGTTCAGATTGGCCGCGTCGAGGAAATTATCGGCTTGGTGATCTCATCTGTGGGTCCCCCTGTTGCTATCGGTGAAATTTGCCGTATCTCTTCACCTGAAGGCGAGCACATTCTTGCAGAAGTAGTCGGATTCCGTGGCAAACGCGTAATGTTAATGCCACTAGGTGAACTGGAGGGGATAGCTCCCGGACATATGGTTAAGGCGGAACGAGAGCCTTTCAGAGTCCCCATAGGTATGGGACTATTGGGTCGAGTCCTCGATGGCCTTGGCCGCCCTATTGATGAAGCGGGACCTCTTGTAGCGGAAGGAATGAGATCTGCTTCAGGTGTCCCACCCGAACCGTTAAAAAGGGCCCGCATCACTGAACCTCTTGCCACCGGGATTAGAAGTATAGATGCTCTATTGACTTGTGGTAAAGGGCAAAGAGTGGGAATATTCTCCGGATCGGGTGTCGGAAAATCCATCCTGTTAGGAATGATCGCACGCAACACCTCCGCGCAGGTTAACGTCATTGCCTTGATCGGGGAGCGCGGACGCGAAGTGCGTGAATTTATAGAAAAGGATCTTGGTGAAGAGGGCTTGAAGCGATCAGTTGTTGTGGCTGTTACCTCCGACAAACCTGCCCTGATCCGTTTAAAAGGAGCACAGATCGCCACTGCAATCGCAGAAGATTTCCGCGACCGTGGTATGGACGTTATGCTCCTGATGGATTCGGTTACGCGATTGGCGATGGCACAACGTGAAATAGGATTGACTGTAGGTGAACCACCTACCACCAGAGGTTATACACCCTCAGTGTTTGCTATGTTACCGCGGCTCCTCGAAAGATCCGGCGCCTCCGATAAAGGCAGCATTACCGGTATGTATACGGTCTTGGTCGAAGGCGATGATATGAATGAACCGGTAGCCGATGCAGTAAGGTCCACTTTGGATGGCCACATTGTTCTTTCTCGTAAGATGGCAGCGCACAATCAATACCCCGCGATAGACGCGCTTGAGTCCGTAAGTCGTTTAATGTTCGATATTGTGGATTCTGAACATCTACAGGCAGCCAGGACCATTCTTGAGCATCTTGCCACCTATAGAGATGCAGAAGACCTGGTCAATATTGGTGCTTATGTCCAGGGTTCAAATCCCAAGATTGATTTAGCGTTACAGAAAATTGAGGCAATACAAAGTTTCCTAAAACAAGATATTGGCGATAAGGGTGATTTTAACACAACTATGAAAAATCTCAGGGAACTGGCTGCATGAAGAAGTTCAAGTTCAGGCTGCAACGGGTAATCGATGTTCGAGAGACTAAGAAAAAAGAATGCCAGCGTGAACTATCCCTATCACAAAGGGAACTGGAACGATGGGAAGAACAACTGAAGAGAGAAGAAAAACAAGCATCTGAGAGCCAAAAAGGGCTAAAAATCGCACTAAAGAATAGTGTGAGTGCCAGAGAATTGAACGACCTCGATTGTTATCGCACCTGGCAAGAAAAAAAGGTTGGTTTGTTGAACCAAAGTACAGAAAGCCAACGCCTTGATACCGATAAGAAAAGAAGTGCTCTTATCCAGGCATCTAAAGACAAAAAAGTCCTGGAGCGCCTGAAAGAGCGGCGCCTCGTTGATCATCAGGCACAGATTTCTCGAAGTGAACAGGCTTTTCTCGATGAAATAGGTAGCAGAGCAACTGTGCTTAGACAAACGATAGACCATTGTGAAGATCTGCAAAAGTAAATAATATATTTTTAATCTGTTGATATCAAGACAGGAATGTAATTATGGTTGAAGAAGAAGGCGCACCAGTACCAGAAGTATCCCCCGAAGAAAAACCCAAATCGAAGAAGAAAATGATTCTGGTCATAGGAGCTTTCGCCCTGCTATTTATCCTGAGCAGCGCCGCCAATTTCATTCATCTTAGGATGACTTATGTGCCTCCGGAACCAGAAATAGCCACTGGACCAGTTGAACATGAAGAAGAGGGCCCGATACTTAAGATAGATTTAGGTGAAGAAGAATCATATGATCTTCCTGAAGAAATATTGGCCGATGTGGCCTCAGATTCATTCGAAATCGCACTTGAAGAGAGCATATCCCCAGAAGATAGTATCCAGGCCTTAATGGTTGAAATGCAGACCAGTATTCAGACGAGTGATTCCCTCCTGGCAGCTACTACCCAGGAGCTTGAACAGACCAAAAAACTCCTGAAAACGCAGCAAGCAGAGGAAGATTCTTCCAACATAAAGAAATCTGTAAAGCTGGCAAAAATTGTGGGAAACATGCCGCCTAAAGAAGCCGCCCGAATGCTTGAACCATTGGAAGATCTTATGGTCCTGGACGTTCTGATGCGCCTTAAGCAGCGTCAAGCTGCCAAGATAATGGCGAAATTCAGCGCTCAACGATCGGCTCGACTGAGTGAGGTTATACTTAAACCCTTGGTGCAGGGCAATTGACTAAAGCAAATTAAATGAAGCCTTAAATTGAATCAACTTAACCTTAAAAATCTTCTTAACTTTGGCAATGACGCTCAGTCTCTAACGACTGGCAAGCGAAAT
>CBDUWK010000132.1:0-6376 GCA_965370905.1 uncultured bacterium
CCTCGCAGATTCCGTGAAGTCCTTACTCTCACCTTCATAATTCACACAAGTGTCCCCTACACAACTTCCTGGAATGAGCGTGTCACACGTCCAGCAGCCCGGGTTGCGGTCGGTCATGCCCGCTTCCTCACGGAGGCGGTATATCTTCGCTACCTCTTCTGGGGTTAGTACCCGTTCTCCACCCAATTGCCGGGCGATGAAGCAGATTCTGGCGTAATGTTCGATCCGCTCCATGCGGTAAAACGCCTCCATCAGCGATGAACCCACTGTTACTGCCCCGTGGTTCGCTAACAGGACTGCATCCGCCTTACCAATCCACTTTGATACTGCTTCCGGCACCTCCTCAGTAGATGGTGTGCCGTATTCAGCTATGGGTATGCTGCCCAGGGTCATCACAATCTCCGGCAGCACGCACTTATCCAGTGCCAAACCTGCCGCCGCAAATCCTGTAGCGTAAAGAGGATGAGCGTGCACCACTGCTCGCACGTCAGGTCTGTCCTGATATATCGCCAGGTGCATCGGTAGTTCCGACGATGGTTTCTTATTGTCCTCTAACGGCACACCTTCACGGCTCACTCTAACTACGTGCCTCGCCGTCATCGCGCCTTTGGAGACGTTCGTAACCGAGGTGAGGATGTTCCCATCATCACACCTTGCTGAAACGTTACCATCGTTGGCCGCCACCATTCCTGCCCGGTGGAGACGATGGCAAACGTCCAATAACTGGTCAATTAAATCAGTGTCTGAAGACATATCTAACCCAACTTCATGCGAATTACACAATCAAACCAATGAAGCTATTAATCGTTCCCCCCATTATTACGGACTTCAATTGGATTAACCCCGTGCAAAATAAATTCGAGGTTGATATCCCAGGTACTTGAACTTAGATTTCGATTGCTATTTCACTCCCAATAGCTCGACCTCAAACTTCAGCACTGCGTTTGGGGGAATCGAGCTTCCAGAGCCTCTTTCTCCATACCCTAATTCAGGTGGAATCAACAAAATTCGTTTACCACCTACTTGCATGCCAACTACGCCTTCATCCCAGCCTTTGATTACGCGGCCAGCCCCTAACGGGAATTCGAAAGGTGTGCCGCGGTCAACTGAACTATCGAACTTGGTGCCGTCCTCCAACCAGCCGGTGTAATGCACGACTGCGGTCTTGCCTGCGACTGCTTCTTCACCATCGCCAACCACGATGTCCTGGTAATTCAATCCTGATCCTGTCATAATCATCTTTCCGGCTATAGTTTCCTCACTTACAGGTGCAGGTTTTGATTCCATACGCCCTTCAGGTTGCTGTTCGCTTTTTTTGCATCCAACGATTGCTAATCCACAAATTAATACTAATAGAATTAACTTTTTCATAGTGATTTCTCCATGTTTAGTGTTAGTACTGCTTTATCTGCTAATAGAAATATTTATTCTTTCCATTACCTCAAGAACTTCTCTATATTTTCGGTTTGAATATTCTGTGAGCATGATCTGGACGCCTTCCTTATCATGGGGATATCTGTCTAAAGCAACTTTTTCAAGCGAATCCTGTTGTGCCAGAATCCTTTTTTCAATCTGCCCGAATTCTTCACTAACTAATGGCATTTTCTCACTGTAATTACCGTCCGTTTTATAGAAGAAGTTGGAAAAAGTCCAGAATGCCTCTGATTTGTTTACTTCAAATGGAGCTTGAATTTTTTCATTGAAATATGCTGCGCTCGGCTTGCTCTCCTGAGTATTATAACCTCCTGGGAAATCCGTTATACCAAAATAAAAAGGAATATAAACCGAGCCACATGGTGGCGCTAATGATACCCAATAAACAATCCCGATATCTGCCGGCATCTCACCTCGTAACTGCACCACGAAGCTGGTTTGCGTAGCTCTTCCGCAAATAGTAGACACATTCCAGTCGTGGGGATTCCCAAGTTCAAATGCCTCTGTTTCCAGATCGGTCCCTTCATAATGATCACGCAAAATCTCCATTATATCTTCCACGTCCAATTTCTCTTTAGGCTTCACCGAAAAGGGAAGATTTTCTGAAATCTGAATATCTGTCATCGTTACATGATTCAGTGCAGCCCATTGTCTGCAATAATTGGAAGGATTGGAAGCCACCTCTGGATTTGCATATGCCGCCGCAAAGTCGAATTCACCATCTTCGTCAGGATTGTACCATCCTCTTTCAGTAGCATAGTCTATGATATCGGCAGATCCTCTGAAATTCAGTGTGTCAGACAGATCGACATTGTGAATGGTGTATGTATTCGCGATCATCGCTACTTCATCATCTGGTACACGCGCTGCTGCCCAGTGTCTACCTCTGGTAACTGCGAACAGCCAACCTTCATGGGGATCGGAAATAATGTAGGTCCTGCCCGAAGCTCCGTATCCTAGTCCCTTCACGAGTTGAGCGGCAATATGCACACCCTCTCGCGCAGAACGGGCGCGCTGCGCTACTGTCCGCCGCAATCTCATGGCTATACCCCCAGTTAGTTCCCAGGGGTGACCTATTTGAGAAGGACAACTATTGGAGGTAATACAGACGCCCCATTCGTTGACGAAGCTATCGGAAAATAGGGTTCCCGGCATTTCCGACCAGAGGTATGCATAGGTTTCCGCAACCTGGTCAATCTGAGTGCTCCAGTCTCCCCTGGCAATTTCGATTTTGCTGCCGGGCGGATACTTCTTTCGAGGCACTTTTAAATGGTTCACCACCTGTGGTGGAGAATCATCTTCATTATGCGCCATTATCACACTTCCGTCAACCGATGCGTCCTTACCCACAACGATGGTGTAACACCCGTCGTTTCCGCTGACGGTGAGGGCGAACAGAAAAACGATCACCACTGCAGTTACAGGTTGGAATAATTTGATCAGAATATGTAGCTTCATGCGGTGGTTGAGATGTTGAATATGATCTATCTTGTTTCCCGGTGTAATTATGACCACCTTTTTGTTTTATTCAGGGAATCGATTCGATCCCTATACTTCCTTTACCAATCTCAACCACACCGGAAACGGTATAGTCTAAATCCACACCTTCCCCTTGTAGCTCTATTCTCTCAAAATCGTGTCTACCGTGTTCCGAAAGATCGAGCGGATGATTATCGATGATTAGAGTGTCGATTTCCGGAATGAAAAAGACAACTTCTCTCCTCCTGGCGTCCCAATCATTCCCTTCAAAAATACCGGTATCATGTATCTGCAGGTGAAGATTCCCCCTCTTCAAGACGTAAACGTTGTAATGGCTGCGCAATTCCCGTCTGCCTTGGTCGATAATCCACTTTTTGGCATACGAAGACCGGGACCGGCTTAACCCATTGGTATTCACATCGATCGCAATTCGATAACCGGGCTGCGCCTCGAAAGTTTCCAGTTCGCTCTCAAACCCTTCTGTGTATTCCTTGATGAGCTTTCTCGTTGCTGCCAAAATCTCTTTATAACCATACCTCTTTTTTGCCTCATCGCAGAGTTCTTCAAGTTCCTCTTCGGTTACTCCTAATTCGTCTTCAATAAGTCTGGCAAAGGCAAATTCAGTCCCGGCTTGCTGTGCCTTACTCTTCCAAATAACCCCCAGGTAATCCAGCAGGAATCCCTGTGCGCTCCCAACTGGATAGATCCTGTTCCTCGACATATCTTCAGGTGAAATCGATATCCCCTCCATTCTGTTTTGAAACTCATCGAGGAGGTATTCAGGCATCGATATCGAAGCAAAATTATCGAGCAGGGAGCTGGTCACACCGCTGAGGGAAGAATGGTATGTCAGCCGGGTCATAAGGTCGATACTATTCAGCTCTACATACTTGGCTGTACCTTCGTTAATCTCCTGTCCTTGCTCGTATTTTGCTAGATAAGTCTCATCCCGGTTCCAGCGCTTTTTCCGCACGGCTGCGAATTGTTTGGCGTATTCCCGACATCGCTCTGCGTCATCCACTTTCATTGCCCGCAGTGCATCCATCAGCAGGTGCATTTCCAGGCAAGCGAGTGCTGTGTTTACGCTGTCCTGAATGGGGTATTTCTCCTCCCGCTGCCAGGGAATGTCACCGAATGCCTCATGTTGATATTGATGGAAACCCTCGTGAACGATAAATGCGAAGAGATCCACAGCCGGTTTGTCCATAAAAGGAACCGCCACCATTTCAACTGAATCTATTTCAACATCGAAAGCAAGCTGTCCAACCAAACCTTCCAGCGAGCCTTGATGAAAGAGCACTTGTGTTCCCAAACCCGGCCAATCTTCCGGATAAGGCGTGAAGTCTTCGATCTCACCTGAATAATTGAATAGAAGCGCCCATTTTTCAGGTATGTAAAAGATGAAGGGTCTCTCAGCGAGATTATACCCTGGCCAAACCTCCTCCTGGAATTGTTCGAATAGTTGAATAACTCCTTCGCAGACCTTCAGCGCAGTTCGTTCCTCTTCCGAAAAGGTCTCACTTCTGGTATCCGCTGAAAAGAAAAGGAGACACAAACCCTGTAAAAACAACAGCCAGATAATTGTTGGTCGAAGGATAGTCTTCATGATTCTCTATGTGATAGCAGTGTTTGAAATAAATATCTGATCTTTAGATTTATGATATTAGACAAGCCTTATTATGGGAAATTAATTTCGAGCATGAGTCTCATATCTCTAAAGGTATATAAATGTGTTTACCACTCCTTTTCCATCACTTCAAACATTTCCAACAATCTATCCAAATCCTCATCGCTGTAATATTCGATCTCTATCTTCCCTCCCTTACCTTTTTTATGGTGCAAACGTACATGCGTCCCCAGAATATTGCGCAGCTTTTCTTCCACCGTGGTAAGGTAAGCAGGCCGCTTGGTGGTTTTCGCTGGCGGTGCCGTAGAAGAGGTCATGCTCTTGGCTATTGCTTCTGCCTTCCTGACCGACAAACCCTCATTTATTATTCTCTTCCATAGTGACACCTGACGCTCCCTGTCAGCAAAGGACAGGATCGCCCGCGCATGGCCTGCTGTAATCTGACCTGAGCTCAAGCTCGTCTGGACGTCGCGCGGCAGGTTTAGCAGCCTTAGAGTGTTTGCCACCGCAGCGCGGCTTTTCCCCACCCGCTCAGATATCTGCTCCTGCGTCATGTTGTACTTATTTGTAAGTCTGTGGAAGCCCTCAGCCTGTTCCATCGGATTCAAATCCTCGCGCTGGAGGTTCTCTATCAACGCCAACTCTAACGCTTCCGAACCGTCTTTAACTTCTGCGATAAAAGCCGGAATCCGCTGCAATCCAGCCATTCGTGTAGCCCGCAGTCTCCTCTCCCCAGCAATGAGTTCAAATCCGTCATCCAGCTTTCTGACGATTATCGGCTGCACTATCCCTTTCGATTTGATTGAAGCCGACAGATCCTGCAGCGAATCTTCATCGAAGTTACGGCGAGGCTGCTGTGGATTAGCCTTGATACTGTCCAGCTCTAACTCGGCGAATTGAGGTGCTCGTCCCCCTAAGTCCGCGTCCTTCGGCAGAAGCGCCGCGAGACCCTTGCCTAATCTGCTTTCTTTATCACTCATGCTCAATAATCTCCTGTGCCAGGGAAAGGTAATCTTCCGCACCATAAGAGGTGATTTCGTAAAATATTATCGGTTTTCCAAAGGAAGGCGCCTCTGAAAGTTTCACGTTACGGCGTATGACCGTATCGAAGAGTTTGGCGTCGAAAAATTTCCGAGCTTCTTCTCGTACTTGCTTAGAGAGGTTTAAGCGCGCATCGTACATGGTCAGCAGCACCCCTTCGATTCCCAGTGAATGGTTTAAATGTTTCTGTACCAAACGCACCGTATTTAATAGCTGACTGATACCTTCCAGCGCGTAATACTCACACTGTATGGGGATCAATACCGAATCTGCCGCGGACAGGCTGTTCAGCGTTAATAAGCCCAAAGACGGTGGACAATCCATCAGCACGTAGTCATACTCCTGCCTGATCTCAACCAACGCCCTTTTTAAGATCTGCTCCCGGTTTATCATGGGCACCAATTCGATCTCCGCTCCTACCAGTTTTATATCCGAGGGAATAATCTTTAGATAATCGAGTTCCGTATCCTGCAGCACTTCGTGTGCATCCATTTCCTCTATTATCATTTCATAGATCGTACGGTCCCGCCGGTCCGAATTGATCCCTAAACCAGACGTGGCATTCGCTTGCGGATCAACGTCCACCAACAAGGTTTTCCGCTCCGCTGCAGCGAGAAAACAGGCTAAATTGATTGCGGTGGTGGTTTTTCCCACACCGCCCTTCTGGTTGGCTATAGCAATTACACGGCTCATTAGATGTTGTTTTCTATTATCTTTCAGGTGTGTTTTAAAGATTTAGTATCGCTAATTTTCACAGATGAAGCAGATACCACGGATTTTTAATGGTTTAATCTG
>CBDUWK010000133.1:0-6375 GCA_965370905.1 uncultured bacterium
GACTGGAATCTCAAGCACTGGGAAGCGATCAAGAGGAACTATTCCCAAGCCCGATATTTCAATAAATACAGGGAGCAGTTCGAGGAGCTCTACCAGCAGAGCGGCGAAGCTAAAATCAGGTGCATCAATAATAGATTCATCCGGGCGGTGTGTGACATTCTGGGTATAGACACGCGCATTTCGTGGTCAGGTGATTATAATCTGATCGAAGGGAAAACGGAACGGTTGGTCGATTTGTGCCGCCGGGTGGGAGCGGAAATATACCTGTCCGGACCGACAGCCAGGGAATATTTGCAGGAAGAGCAGTTCGAAGCGGCCGGTATCGAACTTAAATACATGGATTATTCCGGTTATCCTGAGTACCAGCAACTGCATCCACCCTTCGTGCACGACGTGAGCGTTATCGATCTGATTTTTAATACGGGTCCTGAAGCGACCAATTACATGCTTAGTTTCAAGTAAGCGATCTTTACTAATGCGTTTGCTATGACACCCCCATTATACAATTACAGTTTGTCTGTAATCATCCCCGTCTTCAATGACGAAGAAGCCCTCCCCGAACTTTTCCGCAGATTGACTCTGGAACTCGATAAGCTTACGTCTCAGTACGAGATTATTTTTGTGGATGATGGAAGCAAGGATGGTTCGCTCGAGGTGCTGAAGAGATTTTCTGCTGAGAGCGATGCTGTAAAAGTGATGCAACTGACCCGCAACTTCGGTCAGCCCAATGCCATTACCGCGGGATTGGAGGAAGCCTATAACGAGATCATCGTACTGATGGATTCCGATCTGCAGGACCGCCCTGAAGACATGGGGAAACTCTTAGATGCTATGAAAGAGGCTAACGTACCGATGGTGGTGGCGGGCTGTTCGAAAAGAGAGGACAGTGCCATAAAAATAGCAGCCTCGAAAGTTTTTAATTCGTTCTCAAATCGGGTAACCAGCGTGCAGTTTGCCCCCGGTGTGCGGGTATTTCGAGCTATGCGCAGGGAGATCGTCAACGAGGTTCTGAAGTTCCAGGAGGTGACCGCAACTCCGCTGAGTCTCTTGGGATGGATGGGATACGATCACGTTGTCGTAGATCTGGAGCGCGACAGACGCTATGCCGGATCGAGCGGATACACCTTCAGAAGGATGCTGAAGTTGTGCTTGGATCGCATTTTCTCCTATTCGCTGTTTCCCATAAGGCTTTCCGGCATATTGGGAGTTATCTTAGGGTGCGCGAGCATATTGTTAGCCATCTATTTCGTGATGCAGAAGCTATTCTTTAAGAATATCATGCCCGGATGGACTTCAATCGTGGTAATAGTGCTCTTTCTCTCAGGGATGAATTTTATATTCATAGGGATATTAGGGGAGTACCTGGGGAGGATCTATATGGAAATAAAGAAGCGGCCCAGATACGTGGTTAAGAATATTTTCAAGAAGGGTGGGGGTGAGGATCGATGAGCGATACCCCCAAAAAGGTGATCATTTTGGGCGGCTCAGGCAACGGATCGGTGGTAGCTGCTGCGATTCAGGATGCGAACTCAAGAGGATATAAAGAGTATGAAGTTGCCGGTTACTTGAATGATCGGCTTGACCCTGGGCATGACATAGAGGGTAAACCGGTATTGGGCGGTCTCAAAGATGCGATTCGCTTTATTGAAGAAGGTTATTATTTTATAAATACGATCTACCGCATCGATGGTCAGGACCGGAGAATAGCACTATTTGAAAATATGAATATTCCGGAGAGTAATCTGGCAACCTTCATCCATCCCTTGAGCTACGTTGCGGCGAACGTTAAGGTCGGACCAGGCTGCGTGATAATGCCGCATGCTTCGGTATCGTCCGGGGTGAAGCTGGGACGATGCTGTCTGGTTATGGTGAATGCGGTAATCGGTCATAACAGCCGGATCGATGATTATTGCCACGTTGCGGCGCAATCGTGTCTGGGTGCTTGCAACCGGGTGAAGAAAGGTGTTCACCTCGGTCTGAACGCTTCCGTGCGCGAAAATCTGACACTCGGGGAATATTCCGCATTGGGTATGGGGGGAGTTTTGTTAAATGACATGGGTGATTTCGAAATCTGGACTGGAGTGCCTGCGAAGTTATTGCGATTGGCTAAAAAGGAGTTGTGATTATGTCAGATGACTCATCATATAAGCGTACTTTCGATGATTTTTCGGTCGGACAGGTCTTCGAGCACTGGCCGCATAAGACCATCACAGAGAGCGATAACAACCTCTTCTGCTTGTTAACCTTAAACCATAATCCGCTGCACTCGGATACGGAATACACCAAGAATCACCAGTATGGCAGGATTGTCGTTGCAGGCACTTACATTTTCAGTTTAGTGGTAGGAATGACAGTGGCTGACATTTCGGGGGCATGCATTGCCAATCTGGGATATGAGCATATCACACACCACCTACCAGTCTTTATTGGGGATACAATTGGCGCTCTCAGTAAGGTGTTGGAAGTTAAGGAATCCAAGAGTAAATCCGACCGCGGTGTGGTAACCGTAGAGACGGAAGCTTTCAACCAGAAGGGCGAAAGAGTTCTAACGCTGCGAAGAAAGATACTTCTTCCCAGGCGGTAGTAATATACGTGTGGTATTTCTAAGACATGGCAAAACCATACCAGGGAGACTGGGTACTGCGATCCGTTCTTTTTGTGCCCGGTCACAGCGATAAGATGCTCAAGAAAGGCGCGCAATCCGGGGCGGATTGCGTGGTTCTGGATCTCGAGGATGCCGTTCCAGCGGGAATGAAGGCAGTTGGCAGGGAGAAGGTGCGCGAGGCCGTGTTATCGGGCGCCTATCAGAATGCAACTACTTTTGTCCGGGTGAATTCTCCCCGCAGCGGTGATCCGATAGAAGATTTATACGCGGTAGCGTGTCAGGAAATACACGGCTTGGTCTATCCTTTCGTGGAATCCCCCGATGAAATAGTGCAGTTTAGCGATCACCTCTCCATAGTTGAGGACAGATTGGGATTGGCGGAGGGGTATTTCTCACTGATCGCAGTCTGTGAATCACCTCGCGGCGTACTGAATGCCTTTTTAATCGCAAAAGCATCGATCCGCATGGTTGCCTTGATCTTCGGCTGTGAAGATTATCTGGCTGAATCACAGGGAAGGCACAGTGAGGGTGAGTATTCGCTGCTGACGCCGAGATCCATGGTTGTCATGGCCGCGAGAGCAGCCGGAATTGAACCGATAGATACGCCCTACGTTAAGGTGCGGGATATTGAGGGACTGAAGGGCTTCGCGCAAACAGGACGGAACCTCGGTATGGGTGGTATGTGCGCCATGACACCAGCACAAATACCTGTAATCCATGAGATTTATACGCCAACTGAAGAAGAAGTCAAAGAGGCGCGGGCAGTAATAGCTGCGGCAGAAAATGAAACTGGCCAAGTGCGCGGAGTTTTTATTTCCGGGGATAAATTCATATCACCGCCCACAGTAAAAGCGGCCAGAAAATTAATCGCACGCGCAGAAGCGATCCGCAAAATGGAAGGTTTCAGCAAGAAGACCGCCATTTCGAAGTCAAGCGGGAAATCTCTGATGGTGTAATGATGTTGCGATCTATTCCAAAATATGTGGAGAGATTTTTTTTCTACCGGGGGAGTCAGAGGTGGAACAGAGAGCGGCTGGAATCCTACCAGGATGAAAAACTTCGGTGTTTAATTCGACATGCCGGGGAACATGTTCCTTACTATCGCAACCTCTTCAAAGAGATCGGACTGAATCATCGAGAATTCAAGGGACATGAAGAATTAGGAAAAATTCCTCTTCTCGATAAGGAGATTGTCCGTACACGGCAAAAGGAGCTGATTGCGGATAGCGCGAATAAGTATGGCATCATCTGGGAATCGACCAGCGGATCCACGGGAACGCCGCTGCACCTGATCGTCGACAGGGCAACTCAGGCCAATAAAATCAGTGCGCTATTGCGAAGCTATCAATGGGCCGGTTACCGATTAGGCAAGAAGACCTTCAGTTTGCAGAGCTATTATTTAGAGGACAGCGACTATGAATATAAGCCTTATTTCAACGTGCTGAGGTTCGATTCCAATCGTCTGAAAAAAGAGAGCGCTCTGGGAGTTTTAGATAGAATAAACAAATTCAAGCCAAAATTCTACATGGGATTTCCGTTCGATCTCTTAACTTTCAGCAAGTTCGCAGAAGAGGAAGGAAGGACGATACCGACCCCCGATGCGATGGTTACCTACGGTGAGACACTTTCGGATCATAAGAGGAGGGCTCTGGAAGATGCCTACGGGTGCGGCGTCTTCGATTACTACTCTCAGCACGAAGCAGTGGCGATGATAGCCGAATGCGAACATCACCGCAGGCATCTGATCGACGATTTTGCTTGTCACGAAATTGTGGATGAAAATGGAGGCGATGCTTCACATACCGGAAAGGGTGAATTGATCGGCACGGGACTGTACAACTACGCCATGCCTCTGATCCGTTATCGAACGGGAGATGAGGTTATCCTGGAATCCGATACACCAAAGTGTCCCTGCAACCGCAGTTATCCCATAGTACGTGAGATTATCGGCAAACAGTGCGATTACATCGAAACTCCTGATGGAAGGTTCCTGGGTGCGGTTATGTCGCACTCTATAGATAACGGGCGAGGAGTGGTTATGTCTCAGTGCATCCAGGACGCTTTAGATCATGTCGATATAAATCTGGTCGTGGATAGCAGCTACAACGATGATTCGCAGCAGGCTCTGGAGAGGGATTTGCGGAAACGCCTCGGAACGGAGATCAAAATCGACTTCCATTTAGTCCCTCAACTTGAGAAAAGACCCGGTGGAAAAACGCCTTTTATCCTTTCAAAGATCGGTCATAATTATTCATAGTTCCTTACCAACTCATGCCGAAGATTCCATTTAACATACCTTACTTAACCGGACTTGAAGAAGAGTACATGCTGGGTGCGCTTGGTTCGAAAGCTCATTGCGGGAACCGTAAGTATGCAGGAAAGTGCACAGAACTTTTAAAGAGTAAATATGGTTTTCACAGCGTTTTTCTGACTCCTTCCTGCAGCGCCGCCATGGAAATGGGAGCGCTTCTGGCAGAATTAGGACCGGGAGACGAGGTAATTCTCCCGTCCTATACTTTCAGTTCCTCTGCCAATGCCATTGTGTTGCGGGGCGCCAGGCCGGTTTTCTGCGACGTCGATCCCCATTCGATGAACATCGACGTCAGTCTGATTGAAGATCTGATCACGGAGCGGACGAAGATGATCCTGCCCATAGATTATATGGGGATACCCTGTGAGATGGAACCTATTCTCGAAATAGCACACAAGCATGACCTGTTGGTAATGGAAGATGCCGCTCAGTCATTACATTCGTTTTACAAAGGCAGATCATGCGGTTCTGTGGCTCCGTTGGCGGCTTTCAGCTTTCATGAATCCAAGAATCTCAGCTGCGGCGAAGGCGGCGCTCTGGTGGTAAACGATCCTGATCTGGTGGAAAGGGCGACATTCTTACAGGAGAAGGGTACAGATCGCAGTCTGGTATTAGAGGGCTTGCAGAACAAATACAGTTGGGTGGATCTGGGTTCGAGTTTTCTGCTTTCTGATATATTAGCAGCTATGCTTCTGGCGCAGATTGAAAATGTGAAGACTATAGTCAGGAAACGCAGTAAGGTTACAGAAGCTTACTATGAGCTGTATTCGCCATATCAGGATCGTGGATGCCTGCAATTGCCTGCGATTCCAGCATACGCAGACGTCAATCATCATGCCTTTTTCGTCATCTTCGACACGCCTGAGAATCGCGAACGCTTCCTGAGTATGACGGGGCGGAGAGAAATTTATCCCTACTCCGGCTATATTCCACTGCACTCTTCGAAGATGGGCAGGCAGTTTGGATACAAGCCTGAAGACGTTCCTATCACTGAAGATATCGCCAGGCGTATTGTCAGGCTGCCTTTTTATACAGACCTGGCCGATAACGGTTTGGATTATTGCCTTGAAGGCATGGGTAAGGTATTAGAAGAGATTTACGATTGAAGGCAGGATATTACAACAATGCCTGAAAGTAATTTCCAATGTAATTAAGCGTAAAGTTAGCCTATCCGTCACTCCCGCAAATCCTGATTTATCGGGATACGTCGGGAATCTGATAGCATGTCAGACTCCGGACAAGCCGGAGTGACACGCCTAATTATAGAAAATTACTTTTGTAAATAAGTATAAACAGATTACTATGAGTGGGACAAACATCCACAATGAAGTCTCAAAACTCTACCGGGAGTTAAAGCGGATATTCTCCTTCGCGGACGAATCGCCCAACCTCGATTTTCTCATCTCTTCACTCACCGAATACAATCCCTTTTACAAAACGGACGAGATCGCGAATTGGC
>CBDUWK010000134.1:0-6350 GCA_965370905.1 uncultured bacterium
GTAGCCTACCTGAATTATACTTCTGGAACTACAGGAATACCTAAAGGGGCAGTCACGACACATGGCAATCTCATGTGGAATACAAAAGGCGCAGTAGAGATGCTCAAGCTGGATAGCGATGACATACATCTCTGCATGTTTTCAATATACGCTCACCCCCATGAAATTTTCAGTCGATCCATATATCTGGGTGGTACGGCTATCATTTTGGACAGCATGTACCCCAAAACTATCGCCCGGGCCATCCAGGATTTTGAGGCGACCTGCGTGATGGCAGTGCCGACCTTCTTTAGATCACTTTTCCCCTTAGCAAAAGAGAAACGATTTGATTTTTCGGGTATGAGGATACCTGAGGCTGGAGGATTGTTCTCATCCAGTGAATTCTGCAAGGAATTCGAAAATGTCTTCGAAGTGCGCTTCCTTCCCGTTTGGGGCAGTACAGAAACGACCGGAATTGCTTTGGCGACTCCACCTTCCGGTGAATATTCAATTGGATCTCTGGGCAAACCCTGTCCTGGATATGAAATTAGCGTGATGGGTCCTCAAGGACACGAAGCAGATGCGAATGAGACGGGGGAGTTGGTAATATCTGGTCCGGGAGTGGTTGATGGTTACTTCAATCTACCTGAGGATACCGAGAAGGCTTTTCGCCGCGGAGCTTGCTACACAGGGGATATGGTCCGTCGCGATGAAGATGGATTTTATCACTTTTTAGGCAGACGAAGTGGTTTAATGAAAGTGGCGGGATTGAAGGTTTACCCATTAGAGGTGGAAACAGTATTATTAAAACACCCTGACGTCGTTGAAGCCGTTGTGATTTCTTTACCTGACGCTCTCCGCGGGGAGATTCCCAAGGTGTTTATTGTACCAAGAGCAGGCGCTCATGTTGAAGCTAACGAACTTCGCAGTTTCTGTCGGGAAGATTTAGCTGATTATAAAGTCCCCACCGAAATCGAATTTCTCGATGAATTGCCGAGAACGGAATTGGGGAAGATATCGTACGCAGAATTGGAACAGTCTGCATTAGACAGTCTGGCGGAAGATGAGGTAAAATCCTTGCAACGGCGTGTCAATTCTATTGATTCGAAGATACTGGAACTTTTGAACGCTCGCGTTGAGCTGGTTAAAAGGGTGATGAACCTGAAGGAACAGATGGATCAACCGCTTTACACAGCTTTTCGAGGGGACGAAGTAATCCAGAGAATAATTGAACAGAACAAAGGGCCAATCTACGACGAGGCCGTCGAAGAGATATTTAAAAAGATAATCGCATTAGACCTCATGGTTCAATTCTAGATAATACCTGCATAAAACCGAGAAGACAATGGCAGAAATCAAGATCGGTGATCTAGTTATAGGTGGTCGTCAGAAAGTGATGATCGCCGGCCCGTGTTCGATCGAAGGCCGCGATCAGCTTCTGCAGATAGCAAGAGAAGTAAAAGCACAAGGCGCTTGTATGCTGCGCGGCGGAGCCTATAAACCCCGCACCTCACCGCATTCATTTCAGGGTTTGGGACCACAGGGCTTGTTTCACCTTAAGGAAGCGGCCGAGGAGACTGGTTTGGTTACCGTCACAGAGGTTATGGAGCCCGAAGAGTTAGACATAATTTGCAAGTATGCCGACGTGTTACAAGTTGGCGCTCGCAATATGTACAACTACCCTCTTCTCAAACGTATAGGAAAAACAGATAAGCCAGTGTTATTAAAGCGCAGCTTTATGGCGACTATTGAGGAATTTTTATTAGCTTCAGAATATATTTTGAAGGAGGGTAATCGGCGCGTGATGCTCTGCGAGAGAGGTATAAGGACTTTTGATTCAATGACTCGCAATACCCTCGATCTGGCTTCTGTTCCAATTTTGAAGAAGATGTCGGGACTGCCAGTAATAGTCGATCCATCACATGGAACCGGAAGGAGCGATATAATTACACCGATGACTCTGGCAGGATTGATCGCAGGTGCCGATGGTATCATGGTAGAAGTGCATCCCAATCCACAAAAAGCTCTTTCAGATGGATTGCAGACCTTAGATTTTCCTCATTTCCGTGAATTAATGGCGGAATTCAACAGCCTGTGCCGATATATAGTGGAGCGTGAGGAACAGCGAACAGTGAATGCCGTGCGGGGAGTCGCTTCCTGAAGATGAACAGGCTGGAATCGATCCTCCACAACACCTTGTTCAGCTTTATATCGCGCGGCATCGATGTAGGTGTAACGTTCGCATTAGCCGTAATTCTGGCTCGCTATTTGGGCCCTGAAGGCATGGGCGAATATACATATGTTATTGCTTTTGTAGCTATTTTCGTGCCCCTGATAGATCTGGGGCTCGATCATATTTTAATACGAGAGGTTGCACGCAACAGAGAGTCAGCCAAGAAATACGTTGGCGCCGCCCTGCTGTTGAAACTACTGATACTTTTTTTTCTTCTCCCTGTAGGGATGATCTGCGCCTGGTTGTTTGCGGACAGCGAGATTAACAACTGGGCGATCTTACTCTGCTTCGTGGGGACATTGTTCTTGCGGGAAATCCCGACAGTTGTCAGTTACGCCGTTTTTCTGGCATATGAACGGATGGAATTTCGCGCTATTTCTACTTTGCTCTTTCAAATAGTGAAGTTCACGGCTACCGTAACAGTAATTTTGATGGGTGGTCGACTCATCGCCATTTTCGGCGCTGCGCTGATAGGCGAACTGGTACAGGGGATCGTGGCGCTAATATTAGTGTACCGTAAGTTCTCATACCCGAAATTGATCTTCGATCTGAAGCTCTGGAAGTATTATATCATAGAGTCATTTCCATTGGGAATTGCATTCGCCTTTAACAGTCTCTACTTTCAGATTGACATTCTGATATTAAAGCATTTCAGAACTGCCGAGGAGACGGGTCTATTTAGCGTTCCGTTCAGGGTAGTAACCACGATATTTACGCTATTGATTCCAGTGATTTGGGTTTTACTGCCGCATTTAACACGCGCTGCTAAGGACTCCATTCAAAGACTCGATCGCGACGGACAGGGATATCTTAAGGGTATCGCAGTTGTAACAGCCTCTTTGAGTTTGTTTTTGGTAATAGAGGCTCGAGATCTAATCGTCAACTTATTCGGAGTTGAGTACGAACAGTCCGCGGTCGTAATGATGATGATCGCTCCAATAATGGTGTTCCACGCTCTTTCTTATTTTTTCGATCTCACCTTGACTGCAGTTGGGAAACAGCGGCTTATCATATTCGGTGCAGGATCGATATTTTTCGTCAAACTCATCGTAGATCTGATACTTGTACCTAACTATGGAATCATGGGAGCAGCTATAGGTACGGTAGCCGCCGACCTTGCCGCCTTTACAGTGATGTATTACCTGACGCAGAGATACGTCACATCGTTCAATTTAGGACGTATTATGATCAAGCCCTTTTGGACGGTACTCTTCGCAGGATTGATACTATGGCTGATACATGCGTGGCCATTTTACCTTACTTTTGTTATATTCCTAATAGCAAACTTTATTTTTATCAGGCTATTCAGGGTCGTATCCCAGGAGCAGTGGTTAGTTCTAAGGGAACTCATGTTTAGCTTGGTGAGGAGATTCAGGTTAACTAAAGATGTTTCAGAGAATGGTGATAGCCGGTGATTCGCATCACATTTGGCTAAATATTTCTATCATAACTTGTTATTTTTAATTAATTCGGGAACGAACTAAAAAATTGCGAATATTCCTGCTTCAAAGTTATTTAGGCCGTCGTGAAAAACCGATTTTCCCTCTGGGGTTGGCTTATTTAGCAGCCAGCCTTGAAGAGCATGAATTGGAATGCTTCGATCCGAACGTTTCGAGCGATCCTTACGGTGAATTGGCGCAAAGATTGAAGAAATTTCAACCAGATGTTGTTGGTATTTCTCTGCGGAACGTCGATACTACGCAGTATCGCGATCCTTTCGTATATCTTAATACACTGCAACCGACACTTGATCTGATAGAGTCATGTGTGCCTGCTGCGATCAGGGTTATTGGCGGTGCAGGTTTTTCTATCTATGCGCAAGGGATTATGGAACATTTCCCTTCGATAGATTTCGGAGTTCTGCTTGAAGGAGAAGAGTCATTCCCGGCATTGTTGAATGACCTTGACGAGCCGCAGAGAGTTTCAGGCATTTATTATCGCTCAGATAATCAGGTTTTACTTTCCGGACCACCCAGTCTGCCTGATTTCGATACGATTCCTTCTCCAAAGTGGGACGTCGTTGAAATAGAACCCTACAAGGGACAGCTTGATACATTTGGTGTGCAGGCAAAGCGCGGGTGCGGTTTGAAATGTGCTTACTGTACGTATTTCTTCCTCAATGGCGCTTACTACCGTTTGAGGAGTCCGGAGAAGGTTGTCGAAGAAATAGCGCAGGCTGTTAAGGAATTAAATTTAGATCACTTTATCTTTGTTGATTATATTTTTAACATTCCAGAACAGCATGCACGTGATATCTGCGAAGAGCTCATTCGCCGCAAGATAAACGTACCCTGGACAGCCTGGTATAACGACCGTGAATTTAATGCTGATTTCATGAGTTTGGCAAAAAATGCTGGATGCAAGTATTATTCATTTTCCCCTGATGCCTACTCAGAGCGCTCGCTAAAATTGTTAAAAAAGAACTTACGAGTAAAAGACATCGACAAGGTTCTTGAATTGGGAAAGAGAGACTCTGAGCTTCACTTTGGATTTAACTTTTTCGTCAACCCGCCGGGACAGACATACTGGGATTTTATGCGCTTAATATTTTTCTGGATGCAAGTCCGCTTCGAACTGCGCGGACGGCTTTACGGATTTGGGATGGGAAACATCAGGATCGAACCTGACACCGAAATATTGCGCATAGCTGTGGAAGAAGGAGTTGTTGCCGAGAACACCGATCTTTTAGCGTTCACCAGCGATGAATTAGCGCGGTTATTCTATACCAATCCAGGTACTCCTCTGATTAATCATTTTTTTAAATTATATGGATTTGCGGCAAGAATCAAACATGCAATACATCCTTGAAAGGGTTACTCAGACATAAGATTCACTGGTGGAGACTGCGCACGGAGTGGTATCGTAAAAAACCGGTTCTTTCACAACCGCCCTTCTTTATCAACTTAGAACCCACTGGGTTTTGCAATTTACGCTGTACGGTATGTTCTTACAAGCAGGACCGGGGAAAAGGATACATGGAGCTTGACTTAGCCCGGCAGGCGATCGAAGCTGCTGCTCGTTTTGGGGTGAGTCAGGTCAGATTCTTTTTGGCGGGGGAGCCGGTATTTCATCCGCATTTAGATAAGCTCATTTCGATTGCAGTGCAGAAGGGACTCTTGACTCAGGTCCATACTAACGCCAATTATCTCGATGCGAAGCGCTCGGAGAAACTAATAGCCAGCGGTCTCCATTCGATTTCATTCAGTTTCGATGGTGAGACTAAAGAAGAATATGAATCAATACGGGTAGGGGGTGATTTCGAGAAGACCCTGGCGAATATCATCCAATTTTTACAAATCAAAAGAGACAATAAGAGCAGGTATCCATTCGTTACGTTTCAAGTTATTAAGCCTTTCAAGCCGGGGGCACCATTTTCACCTTCTATCTCTAAAGAATTCAAGCAACAATTCGATGGGTTGCCTATAGACCGATTCGTTGCTCTATACCCATTTTCCTGGCCGGGGCAGGAAGAACAAGATTTTGTTCGAACGGTCGGAAAGAATATTTTCCCCTGTCCAGTAATTTGGCAGAGCCTATCCGTAGGCTGGGATGGCCGGATATTGGGTTGTTGTGGTGACTTAAACGGGATGGTTACTTTGGGTGATGTGCATAAAGACAGACTCGAAGACGTTTGGAATGGAGAGAAACTCATAGAAATGCGGAGGTTGCACCTGCGTGCAAAATTCCGAGATATACCCTTGTGCAGGGATTGCGACGTAGTCTATGTTCGTGCGCACCCGGCAATACGAGACCTGAAGGATCTTATCACCGGCAAGTGGAACCTACTATAATGAAATCATGAACTCACTTGTGCGACTATTACAGGGTCTTCACTACCGTAATTTTAGCTTTTTAGTTAAATTAATGGGTGGTTTAAATAGTGCCAAGAACAGTTATGCCCTGGCAGAACTGTTGGGTAAACTCCGTGCGCACATGGGATATGTCGGTGCGGGGTGGTCGAGAGAAAAATACCTTAAAACTATAAGAACTTTTTTTCCCAATGTTGGCTTATCAGAAGCTGAAGCATTATTGAAAGCATATTGGGTAAATCACCAGAAGCGTTTTATGGAACTTTTTTTAGTTAGATCGTTGAACGCTTCAAATTTGGATAAGCTGGTAAAATTTGATGGTTTGGAGC
>CBDUWK010000135.1:0-6313 GCA_965370905.1 uncultured bacterium
CAATATTTTGTTCGCATAGCTTCGCGCAGCCAGAAGTACTCTGGACCGGCACCTATGGAAGCGTCCATTATGACTATGACGCCTGCGTTCACCCTACTCCAGATGGCGGATACGTTGTCACCGGCAGCTATTCATTCGATCAGTACAACACCGACATGTGGATACAGAAAGTAGATGTAAATGGTCTGCCGATATGGGGGCACACCTATGGAGGGCTTAACTTCGATGCCTGCGAATGCTCTGAGCCGACCCTGGATGGAGGATATATCCTGGTCGGTCATACGTTCACTTTCGGCGGTGGCTGTAACGACGTCTGGCTGATAAAGACCGATCAAAACGGTGATTCTGTCTGGAGTTGCATTTATGGGGGTGGATTGTGGGATAAAGGGCTGAGCGTAAAACAGACCACCGATGGAGGTTATATAATTGTTGGGACCACGGAATCATACGGAGAGGGAAGCCTGGATGCCTGGTTGATCAGGACCGACAGCAACGGCGATTCACTCTGGACTCGTACTTTCGGAGGTGCAGGTATTGACGCTGGCCAATGTGTGCAGGAGACAGAAGACGGCGGTTACATAGTTGCAGGCTATACAGAATCAGATGGAACCGGTTGGCGAAATTTATGGCTGTTCAAGACGGATGAAGACGGCACACTCCTCTGGGAAAAGACTTACGGTGGAAGTCACTGGGACGTTGGAGAATATGTCATACAGACTGTGGACGGTGGGTATATTATAGCGGGAAAAACTGAATCACTTGCTGTAGGTATGTCTGACGTATGGGTGATAAAAACCGATCAGAACGGGGATTCCCTCTGGAGCCGAACTTATGGAGGCGATCTTACCGATAAAGGCTACTGCATCAAAACCACCGCAGATAGCGGTTATGTGATCGCCGCGAGCACCTGGTCCTATGGCGAGGGTGAATCTGATGTGTGGATAATACGGATCAGTCCTGAAGGAGAAATATGGTGGGATTTAACCTGCGGTGGCATCTACAACGACCACAGCCATTTTATCTCGCAATTGGATGATGGAGGTTTCGTTGTACTGGGTAGCACAGAATCCTTCGGTTCCGGGGAAATGGATTTGTACCTGTTGCGCCTGGACGTCGATCCGCCCTGGGTAGGACCCTCAGGTCACGCAACTCCTCATGATTTCCAACTTTTCCCATCGTATCCCAACCCCTTTAATCCCTCCACCATCATCTGTTTCGATTTGCCAGTGGCAAGCTTGGTCGATCTGAAGGTGTTCGATATCTATGGACGCAATGTAGGGGCGGGTTTCAAACCCGCCCAATACCAATCGGGCTCCCACCAGATCACCTTCAACGGATCGGGTTTGGCATCCGGTATCTACATCTACTGCCTCACCGCCGGCAACTTCACCGCCAGCGGTAAAATGGTGCTGATGAAATAATAGATAAAAAGCCTGTCATTCTGGCTTCGTCCAGAATCTGACAGGCTCTCCGAATATAGGGGCAGGCCTCCGTGCCTGCCCTTTTTTAGCTCAGTTCTTCTCTTTATCCCGTTCCGATCTTTGTTCCTCCATTAATTCCTTCAAGCCCTCCTCCAGTTCTATCATATTCTCAACATCCCCGTAGAAAAACGGTGAGGCGTCAATATTATTTTCCTGGTTATGGCGGATTACTTCACCCAGGATCCCCGGAGGAGTATAACCTGTGCTCAGAAACCAGAAAAAGCTCCCCAGCAAAATAATGCCCAGGAAGAACTTCAGCCATTTCGCTGCTGTGGCTGTATTCCTCTCCATCACTGCACCGCATTCGGGAAGAAGACCATAAACGCCAGCCAGGCGATGAACAGGGTTAGAATCAGATTAAAGGACTGTCCGACGACATAGAGTACCATCGGTTTGCCGCCTTCCATGCGGCTGGCTAAATCTTTAAAGTTGGATTCAAGGCCGATGGCGGTGAAAGCCAGGCAGAAAAACCAGCCACGCAGCGTCTTGGTCACCGGTTTGATGAACTCATTTTCGACCAGTTTGAAATCGCCCTGCATCAGGGGCAGCACCACAAATGAAAATAGCAGAGAAGCCGCCACAAATCCTAAAACGAACTTGGGGAAACGGTACCAGATTTCCATGGCGTTGGGTTTGGCACCCTCAGGATCGCGTTCGACAGTGGTAATCCAATAAAGAGCCACGAAAAAAGCTAATAATCCGATCAGGACGTTCTGGATCATCTTTACCACCGCAGCGACCTTCTCTGCGGTCGGTCCCAACATGGAACCTGCCGCCACGACCGCACCGGTAGAGTCGATAGTGCCGCCCATCCAGGCTGCACCCAGAACGTGGTGCATGCCGATGAATTTGATAAACATGGGCATGAAAATCATCATCAGCACGGTGAATATCAGGGTCATACCGACTGCTAAAGTTAGGTCTTCTTTCTTTGCGCGGCAGGCTGCTGCAGTGGCAATGGCAGCCGATACGCCGCACACGGAAGTAGCCGCAGCCACAATGATAGCTAACTGCTTGTTGGCCATTTTCAAGGTTTTCACGCCGAAACGGTACATGAGTATGACCACAATTGGCGTGACGATCCAGGCGACCATCAAGCCGGGAAGCCCCAGCGAGAGTATCTTCTTAAACAGAATCTCCGCACCCAGTAATACCAGCCCTGTCTTTATGAACAATTCCGTTTTGGCGCCCGCCTTCAGCCAGTTGGGTGTGCCGATGGTATTGGAGATGAGCAAACCCAGCAGCAGCGCCCACAATGCGTAGCTTAATCCGATATATTTGACGTTTACCTGGTGGCCACCCAGTACGAAATAGTGGCCAGCACGAATACTCCGAAAAAGCCCCATAAATAGGACAGGAACTTATCCGTTTTCATGAAAGATATACCGATAGCAGTAAGGATGCCCAGACCGATCATGAGGATTAAAAGGGGGATAAGAATAGTGGTATCGCCGGAGATAAACGCATCCAGTGGATTGGTAGTCCAATTGCCAACTTTCGGTATTTTGGGGATCCATTTCAGCAGCGCTCCGAAGATGATAATAAACCCAACCCAGATCGCCCAGTAGTCCTCAGCCCGGATGAGCTCCGACCAGCGGGAAGGTTCCCGCGATGGTTGTTCGCTAACAATAACAGCCAAGGTGATCTCCTCTTATGATACGTATTCGATGACGTCTATTTCACAAAATATAATCAAATCGGCGGGAATAGTCAAGGAAATTTGGAGCGGACAATTTGTAGGGGCGATTCGTGTGTTGAAACCAACCTCCTTAGTCAATAATAATATATTTTTTCCATCAGACTGAAATAATTCTTGACAAATGGATATTTTCTTATTACATTTGGGGAGAGTTTCTAACGTCACAATAACAACTATAATGAATACAGGTGTTATTGGAGAAATCATGAGAAATGCAAAACTGAAGCAGACCGTTCAGCAGATTTTTGACCTTGCAGACGTGAAGATAGATGGGCCTGATCCCTGGGATATAAGGATCCATGATGATAGATTCTACCAGAGAGTCCTGGCGCGAGGCTCTCTTGGTCTTGGAGAATCCTATATGGACGGTTGGTGGGATTGCCAGAAGTTGGACGAATTCTTTTATAGAATCCTGAAAACGGAATTGTATAAAAAAGTGCGTGGGAGAGAAATTATTAAAGCTGTATTAACCGCCAAGCTGATAAATTTGCAGAGTAAATCACGATCTTTTGAAGTTGGGAAACGGCACTACGACTTAGGTAACAAGCACTATGAGAATATGCTGGATAAACGCATGGTTTATTCGTGCGGCTATTGGAGGAATGCAGACAATCTGGATGACGCCCAGGAAGCAAAACTGGAGTTAACCTGCCAGAAGATACAATTAAAACCCGGCATGAAAGTCCTGGATATTGGCTGCGGCTGGGGAAGTTTCGCCAAGTATGCTGCCACTCGATATGGAGTAAGTGTTGTCGGAGTTACAGTATCAAAAGAACAGGTAAAGCTCGGCCATGAACTTTGTCAGGGACTTCCAATTGAAATAAGACTGCAGGATTATAGAGACGTTAATGAAAAATTTGACACCATCGTATCGATTGGAATGTTCGAACATGTTGGTTATAAAAATTATAGTACCTTCATGAAAAAAGTTGATAAATGTTTGGAACCTGGTGGATTATTTTTACTGCACACGATTGGAGGCAATGAAGCTGGAATCCATACGGATCCCTGGGTTACCAAATATATATTTCCCAACGCAGTGATACCTTCAGTGAAGCAAATTGTTGCTGCCAGCGAAGATATATTTGTTATAGAAGACTGGCATAATATCGGAACGGATTATGATAAGACCCTGATGGCATGGCATAGCAATTTTGTAAACAACTGGGAGGAAATCAAAGCTGATTATGATGAGAAATTCAAGCGGATGTGGGAATATTTTCTGTTAAGTTGCACAGGAGGATTTAGATCGAGATATAATCACATATGGCAGATTGTCTTCTCGAAAAAGGGAATTGAAGGCGGTTATACCTCTGTACGATAGCCTGAACCACCTCAATTAACCAGCGGTATAAACCCACGGAAATCTCGGTAGGGTGGCCAGATCCTTTAGGATCTGGTTTCATCTAAGAAATCGGAACCAATAGGAGAAACCTGACTCTGAAGAGCCAGGCCACCCGTCCTGTAATTGGCAGACTTTAAATTCATCCTTTATTATTATACTCATCATCAAAAATGAAGATAAATATTAATTTTCTTGACTTTTCGCTTGAAATGTTGTATTTTTCATTTTAATAGTGATTACCGCAATTGATTTTATTGCATTCTGCGGTTAGCATGTGGTAAAGGAGAAACCTGCATTCTCCGGGTGTGGGTCGCCTTGCCGGGTAAAAATAACAGCCTACTTAACAAAGGCACAGTTGGATTCATACTCTATGGAGTGGTGTATCCAGTTGTGCCTTTTTGGTTTGGAAAGATGAATTAATTGATAATGATATACACGAAAGGGGAATCAAAATGTCTAAGAAAATACTAACGGCTTTAACTGTGGTGATGCTGGTGGCATTATACCTGTCGTTCGCGGGTATGGCATTTGCCCAGAATGTGGAGTATGTGAGCTCAACACTCTGGACTGGCGTAAATGATGTTAAGGTTGTGGGCGATTACGCCTACTGTGCGTTCACCAATGGACTGGTGATTCTCGATGTCTCAGATCCAACCAGCCCGGTCTTCGTCAGCCAGTTTTATTGTCAGGGTCGGGGAGAAGGCATTGACATGGCCGGGAGTTACGCCTATGTGGCTGATGGGTCTTCCGGCCTTCAGATAATAGACGTCACCGACCCCACAAGCCCGACATTTGCCGGAAGCTACGATACCCCGGACTATGCTCTTGACGTTTTCGTCGCCGGCAGTTACGTATATGTGGGTGATGATCATTCCGGTCTTCAGATAATAGACGTCTCCAATCCTTCAAGCCCAACATTTGCCGGAAGCTATAATACACCAGGCAGGGCTTATGACGTTTTCGTCGCCGGCAGTTACGCCTATGTAGCTGATAGGACTTCTGGCCTTCAGATAATAGACGTCTTGGACCCTTCAAACCCGACCTTTGCCGGAAGCTATGATACGCCAGGCTATGCTCGTGGCGTTTTCGTATCCGGCAGTTATGCCTATGTAGCTGATGGGTCTTCCGGCCTTCAGATAATAGACGTCTCCGATCCTTCAAACCCGACATTTGCCGGAAGTTATAATACGCCAGGCTATGCTCGTGGCGTTTTCGTGTCAGGCAGTTACGCCTATGTGGGCGATTGGGCTCTCTATGGGGGAAGCAGCCTTCAGATAATAAACGTCTCCGATCCTTCAAATCCGACATTTGCCGGAAGCCACGTTACCCCGGGTTATGCATATGGCGTTTTCGTGTCAGGCAGTTACGCCTATGTGGCTGATGGGTCTTCCGGCCTTCAGATAATAGACGTCACCGACCCCACAAACCCGACATTTGCTGGAAGCTACGATACCCCGGACTATGCATATGGCGTTTTCGTATCCGACAGTTACGCCTATGTAGCTGCTAGCTCTTCTGGCCTTCAGATAATAAACGTCTCCGATCCTTCGAACCCGACATTCACCGGCAGTTACGATACCCCGGACTTGGCTTTTAGCGTTTTCGTGTCAGGCAGTTACGCCTATGTGGGTGATTGGGATTCTGGCCTTCAGATAATAGATGTCTCAAATCCCTCAGAGCCGACATTTGCCGGAAACTACGATACACCGTGGGAGGCTGGGGTTGTTTTCGTATCCGGCAGATACGCCTACGTTGCTGATGGAGATTCTGGTCTTCAGATAATATATG
>CBDUWK010000136.1:0-6311 GCA_965370905.1 uncultured bacterium
TCTCTGCCTGACAACCTCAAATAGCTCGATGCCGGTCATCCCTGGCATGCGGTTATCGCTCAAGATGATATCCGGATTTCCCCGTTCCAATAACTCCAGAGCTTCAATGCCGTTGGATGCGGTTACTACCTGATATTTTTCGTCCTCGAAAGTCTCTTTTAGAAGTTCCAGGATATCAGACTCATCGTCTATAATCAATAACTTATTCAAACTCATCAATCCCCCCATAATTCAGGATGAGGCTACTAAATTAAAATCAAATTCTCAGGAGCACACTCTCCTTTTGAAATACCCTGACTGCAATGAAAATAGCACCGGCTGCATAAACTACACTTGAGGCGAAAGTAAGGCATATTATATTGACGTTATAAATTCCCATGAAAGCATCCCGCAGGATTAAACTGACATTGAGCACAGGAATCAGCGCCATTTTAAGGTCCGCTTCAAATCCTGGCATCATTGAAGCAATAGCTGGAAATATGGACAGAATGATAACCGGGTAAACGTAACTCTGTGCTTCCTTATAACTGCGCGCGTTTACCGCAATGGCTATTAAAACTGCTGCAAAAAGTGCAGTCACCGGGAGCATTAGTAGTATCACTATTCCGAAAGTGATTGGATTCAATGCACCCCCCCATGCGGAACCCATCCCCTGGCTCATTATGGACCCCGGCACCATGAATGTAAGAGACATGGACACAACCGCCAACAAAGCTGTAACAGTACTCACGATCATGGTAGTGAAAAACTTACCTAATACTAATTCGAGACGCGATGCCGGACAGACTAACAGTGTCTCCATAGTGCCGCGCTCTTTCTCACCGGCTGTGAGATCGATGGCCGAATAGGTCGAGCCCACAACTGCCAGGAGGATCACTATATAGGGCAGCAGCATTCCCAATAAAGCACCCGCCATTTGCGATTCGCTGGCACGGTTTTGCGTTTCAATACGGAAGGGTTCAAGAAAACTCTGTGGCAATCCCTCCTCTTCAAGATTCCTTTGAACCAGAGATTCCCTGTAAGCCGATAGAACCGTACGAACTTTCTTCATTACGAGTTCGGATTCAGTTCTTGATTTATCGTACCAGATTAAAATCTGCTGAGAGCTTTCCCCTTGTTGACCATTACCAACCGAGAGATCAAAGTCCGGGGAGATATACAATACCGCCTGCACGACATGATCCATCAGCATTTCAGATACCACCGCGGAGTCACTGATGGTAGTAATGATCTGCAACCCTTCGTTGTGCTGCAGAGCCGTGAGGAGATCCGGCGCACCTTCACCGCCTATCACTACTACCGGGGAACTGCGGTTTTCAATCTTTTCCATCTGCCCGGCCGCAAAACTTCCCAGACCGCTGATCAACAGTGGAAATATCACTATGGGCAGAAGAATCATTGAAAGAAGCGTTCGTCTATCTCGCAATACGTCAAGGAACTCTTTGCGAAAAATAATCCAAACATTACCAATTTTCATGTGCTTTACCTGAAAGAACGGTCCTTTCCCCTGGGTTTAATTTTTCAACCCTTATTATAACTATGAAACTCACAATTAGTATATTAATAATTCTGCCAAAGGTGTATTCTTAGGCACTCAATATATATAGCCAAATCCGTGCCGAAGTTTAGCCTGCATTCTCAACCGGTTCAACACCCAACACTCGCATGAAGACGTCTTCAAGCTCGCCGGAACCGTACTGCCCCCTGATTTTATCCATGGTACCTTGTATGATTATCCGACCTTCATGAAGAATTCCAATACGATCGCAGAGGCGTTCAGCTTCACGCATGACGTGTGTGGAGAAGAGTATTGTATTCCCTTTGTTACGCGCCCGGGAAATAAATTCTATAATGGCTCGGGAAGCAATTACATCGAGACCGGCGGTGGGTTCATCCAATATCAGTACCGGGGGATCGTGGATAACCGTTCTGGCAATTGAAATGCGCTGTTTTTGACCTGTTGATAGTTTATCCGTTTTGGTATCGAGGAAATCGTTGAGGCTTAATACCTCAGAAATTTCTGACAACCTGTCATTAAATTCCTTTTTGGCGACTCCGTAAAGTGAAGAAAAGTAGCGCAGAATTTCTCGCCCGGTCAATCTACGGTAGAGCCCGGTATCCCCTGAAAGAAAGCCGATATTTCGACGTACATCGCTGCTCTGGGATACCACATCGTATCCGCAAATTGATGCTTCTCCTTCATCAGGTTTCAGAACTGTAGAGAGAAGGCGCAGGGTAGTGGTTTTGCCTGCGCCATTGGGGCCTAAAAGTCCATAAACCTCACCGGGACGACACTCGAATGAAATTCGGTCTACGGCTTTTATTAAGCCGCGTTTTTTATCGGTGAAGGTTTTATATAGATTTTCGACAATAATCAAATAGTTACCTCTTGATCTGGCTGTTAAGGACGGTGTATCAAAGCTTCTTCTTCGAACCAGTTGGCTCTATAAAGCTCGCCCTGTTTAGAAGAATGTACCAGGCGATATTCGCCGAAATTATTGCGATCGACGAAGACGAACTGCACACCTCCTTCTATAGTATCATAAAACCACACCTGATATGATCTTGAACCCGGATCGTGAGTATGATATTCTATATAATCAGGTTCACCATATAGGATATGAACGCGGCCTCGATTGGATTTCCATCCAGCCTTACCCCATATTCCAAATTTTTGATTGGCATATTCTTTACGATCTACGATAATCTTCCGGAACTCGTTCACTGCGGTTGCAGGTTCGGGATCGCGTTCTGACCAAAATCTTATGAGGACTAAACGCTTGCCATCCTCATTTAAATTCTCCAGGTTCCTCCAGTCATTATCCCCTAAGAAGTACTTGAGTTCATCGATGGCTTCTTCTATCTGTTCCCCATTCATGCTACTGAATTCGATTAGAGAAGCGGATTCGCCGGTCCCTCCCTCTGCAGGCTCATCGCCCACAAAGTCTTCCGGGCGATACACGAAGAATTTCGCTTCTGTGGAATCGCCATCTCCCGCTTCGTTATCATACACCGCTATTTTTAAGTAGTAGGTTCCTGAAGTGAGCGAACTGACTGAAAATCCATCGAGTTCAACTACACTTTCTGCAATTTTCTGCTTTGTCTTTGCCGGTAGTTGATTCAGGAGCTCGCGAGAATCATCCATGATAGAACGGTTGACTGTGTATTCTCCCTCTCCAGGGATGAGATTATAAATTTCAGAATAATAGTACAGCATCGGGAGCGAGGTGCCATACATTTTCTCTGGATTGGGGATAACGAGGAAACCATTCTTATAAAATTTGCTCCCCTCTTCACCTTTGGTAAGCTTGGTGGCCAGTTCGATGTCAGATATAGCCAGCTTGTCCTCTGGATATGCATCTAATTTAAGGAATAAGGATTTTTGATAACTGGCATTAAGGTTCAAGTCTATTACCGTACCTACAACAGTGTATTCTCCTGGATCAAGGTTGAATACGACAATATCGGGGAGCTTCTGACGGGGCGTAATATCTTCCAGTTGCAGCGTACGATCCACCATTTCCCACGATGTGGTTGAGAGCAGAGAGTCTTGCGAATGCAGCTCAGTCGTGATTTGGTACAGGGCTTCATATCCATCTACAGTTTGCACGAATTGCAACCGATCTCGCTGTATCATGAAGTATATTTCCTGATAAATCAAGCCACCGCGCTGCCGGAAACTTCCAGCATCCATAGAAAATATCTGCGCTGCTTGAGTGGTTTCAGGGATTATGATTGCGCTCAAGACTATCAGTAGAATGAAACTTGGATAAAAGCTTCGGTTAAATTTTTCGATTATCATTTTTCAGGTTATTCTAATCTATATGTACAGGCACCACTTTGGATATTCCGTCTTCTTCCATGGTAACACCCAGAAGATTATTAGCTACTTGCATGGTGCGTTTATTGTGCGTCACGATAAGAAACTGGGTATTGGAGGTAAACTTTGCTACCAGACGGTTGAATCTCAGTGTGTTTTCGTCGTCAAGAGGTGCGTCGATTTCGTCCAGAATACAGAACGGGCTCGGCTTCTCAATGTATATGGCAAATAGCAGAGAGATGGCAGTCAGGGCTTTTTCTCCGCCGGAAAGCAGAGATAAGGCGCCAGTTCGCTTCCCCGCTGGTGAAGCTAATATTTCCACGCGTGATTCGAGTGTGTCTTCCTGGATAAGCGTAAAATCTGCATTCCCACCCTCAAAAATCTCTTTGAAAATATCTTTGAAGTTTTCCCTTATACGTCCGAATCCCAATTCGAATTTTTGTTTTGCTTCCTCATTGAGAGTTTGTATTGTGCGTTCGAGACTTTTCTCAGCTTCATCAAGATCGCTAAGTTGTTCATTAAGGAAATCTACGCGCTGCTGTTGTTCTGTATGTTCGCTCTCTGCAGCCAGGTTCAACGGCTCCATCGCAAACAGCTTTCTCTCGAACTCCCCCAACTTCGCGGGGTCTGACTCCTCATCGCCGATGGATTCAAGGTCTATCCCTTCAAGTTTAGGTCTTTCTTCTTTGAGAGTGGTTTCGGTCTCGACCTTTTGGATCTGTATCTGATGGATCTCCTCTGAAACTTGCTGAAGCGTTCCCCGCAGTTCGCGGACTCGCCGACCGCAGGCATGCTGTGATTCACTGAGCTCGGTACGCTGAGAATCTATGTCCTCAAGTTTGCTGCGCGATTCCTGGGCTCGCGAACCGGTCTCGCTTACTTTGATATTCACTGAACGAAGTTCTTCCTCAAGGTCTTTAGAAGCATCCTCAAGTTCCAAAACTTCACCGGAAAGATTGTCTTTTCTGGTCTGCAATCTCTGACGTCGTTCCTCCAGTTCTTTCAGGCGATCCTGCAGACGATCTGCTTCCGACCGCGCTCTCTCGATCTCAATCTGAACTTCGGAAAGCGTCTGTCTCGCGGCTTCTCTCTCCTCCAGAAGTCCGGCTTCCGACTCCTGATTCAGGTGTAACTCTTTTTCCAGCTCTGCGATGCGTGACATAGCATCGCTCAATGAGCTGGATTGATGTTCCTCATCAGATAGAAGCTTCTTGATCTGTTGCGGCAGATCCTCAATATCTACCTCGAGCTGCGCGAGCTGCATTTCGGCGCTGGTGATGCGTGCATCAAGTTTCAGTTTCTGGATGTTCTGAATATCATATGCTTGTTCGGCGTCTCGCAGTAACTTTTCAGCATCCGTTATATCCAGATCGAATTCCTGCAGCGTTTTTCGCAGTTCTATCAATCCCTGTTGGCAGGTGTTATGCGAAATTTGCGTATCACGCAATTGTTGAGCCAGTTCTTTCAATCTCTCGGAAACGCCGATAAGCTTGGCGGGTTCAGCACTCGATTCGCCAGCAATCCAGAGTCCATTTCCATCCGTGAATTCTCCTGAAATTGCCACCAGAGATACACCTGATTTTGCTGCCTCTGTAGCATGTTTGTAGATATCATCGACTGTATCTACAAGCACAGTATTTCGCAGAAAATAACGTATCCAGACTGAAGTTTGTGAGGAGCCGCTCACAACACCCACCAGCGCTTTCCCTGAAATTTTGAAAGCGAAATTATTTACACTGCTAAGATCGATTCCCGGAGGTGGCCCTACGAGTAAAGCCGCTTGTCCAAACTTATTTCCTCTCAATTGCTGGAGTATCGATTCGAAACTCTCTCTCTGCTCGACGACCCTGGAATAAGCCATGCTCTTCAGTGCGCTTTCCACGGCTTTGATGTATTTTTCTTCTGCTTGCAGTTCATCACTTAGCGTAGCGCTTATCATCTCCGGAAAAATTGAAACCAGATTCCCACCGGCAGGATATAAAGGTGAACTACGGCACCGCAGTTCGTTGAAGTGTTCGATCTGCATAGCAGTCCGATCGATATCTACCTGGAATTTGGTAAGTTCCTGCTCCTTGCTTCTTATCTCTTCACGCAAGATTTCGATATTATTATCGCGCTCTGCCCTCTTCGACTGGATTTCTTCCAGCTCAGCGGATTTAATAGCAAGATTTTGCTCAGACTGGCTTAAATCATTCCTGCTTATTTCCAAATTGCGTATAAATTCTTCCTTCTGCAGGGTTACCTCACCGAGACGATTTCTGAGTGATTTGAGGGCAGCTTTTCTCGCTTCGGAATGGCGGATCGTATCCGCTTCTCGGGTTCTAAGGTCATCCAGAGTTTGCCTGCTAAGAATGGACTCAGTCCGTGCTTCTTTAAATTTTTTATCAATCGCATCGAAGGCAGATTGCCTCTCACTAAGTTTTTCTTCCAAATCTGGCAGGACACTCTTGGATTGCTGTCTTTCGTCATCAATATTAGATATCTGTTTATC
>CBDUWK010000137.1:0-6252 GCA_965370905.1 uncultured bacterium
GACGTGATGATGGGCAAAGATGAACTTTCTCTGCGTATGGAGATAGTCAAAGTTACAGAGAAGAGCATCCTGAAAGGGCAAACCCTTAAAGAATCAAACATAAGGGGTGAAACTGGCGGGGCGCTGGTAATGGGACTGGTGCGCGGCGAAAGAGAAATGATCCCAAGTCCAACTGATGATCTGGAGATTCTCGCCGGTGATCAGTTACTGGTACTCGGTAAGGAAGAGCAGATTCAAAAACTGGAAAAAATGGCTTCCTAAATGGCTCGCATTCTTTACATAGCTCCAGAACACGTCACCGGGATGCTGACGCTTTTTCAGCGAGGCCACCGCAGCAGAGGATACCAATGCCGCTTCGTAACCTTCTTCCCTGCATCTTCCGGCTTTGAAGAAGATATCTGTCTAAATCTCCCCTTTATGCCCGATTCGAAGTTGGTGCAATGGTTTAAAAAAGTCCTCTACCATGATGCGCCCGAGATGCGCGGTCAAGCGGACAAGGAAGGCTGTCCGCCCGTATGGCGTTCCGGTTCAGCCGCGGAAGCGGTTTTTTTCTTTCTGAGAGATTTAGTCCTGCATGGGCGAATAAAACGCGCGGTAAAAAAGCATCAGCTCGATCAGTTCGATATCTATCACCTGGATCAGGGAATAGATTTCTACCGCGACGCCCGTTTCATACAGCGCATGAAAGCGCGCGGCGCCAAAATCGTGTGCTTCTATAACGGCACCGATCTCCGCAACCGGGGTGTCATCCCCCATATTGATGAAATCAGCGATCTGAACCTCACCAGTGAACTCGATCTCCTCAAGAAACATCCCCATATCAGGTATTTGCACCTCCCTTTCGATGTAGATAAATTCAGCCCGAAAGAACATGAAAATGATCCTCTCATCATTGGTCACGCCTGCCGGGGTCCTCAGGCGCGCCATTTCAAGGGAACGGATCACGTGATTGAAGTAGTTAGAGCTTTAGAAGGATCGTATCCGGTCAAATTGGATCTGGTTGAGGGGCTTTCCAATGAGGAGTGCCTGGTTAGAAAAGCTAATTGGGACATCGCAGTAGATCAAATCGCCGATCTTGGAGGCTGGGGTTACGGAGTCAATTCCCTCGAATCCCTCTCAATGGGGATACCGACCTGTACACTGATGAATCCGGAATGCGATCGGTTTTTCGAAGATCACCCCTTTATCAATGTCAATGCGGACAATTTGAAGGAGCAGCTAATCGAGCTTATCAGCAATCCCGATTACCGTCGCCGCAAAGGCGAAGAAGGTTTGAAATGGGTAAGGCAAGTCCACAGCCTCGATAGTGTCATAGATAAGCTCTACCAATATTATCTTGAAGCAGGCATAAATTTGGAATCGATGTGAAAGTGGTTTGGGTGGCACAAGACCTGCACGTTGGCGGCGGGCAGAGAGTTATATGCGAACTCGCTGGGAAATTGGTTCAGCGCGGATACGACGTCGAAATCATCTATCCGAAAGGGCGCGGCGGTTACCGTGTCCCCGAGGGTGTGAAAGCTACACCGGTGGGGGTGGAAATTAAATCCGCCATGCTCTCACTATTTACAAACGTTCCTTTTACGGTGGCAGCCGTTCCGGTATGTGACTGGGTGATATGCAGTATGCCTGTGTCCGCCTTCACCGGTTTCGTCGCGGGTCGGCTGCGCAGCGCCAGGATTCTTTACTACGTTATGAACGACGAACGCGCCCTCTTCGACGACCGCTCTCTGCTGAATTCCAACCTTCTGATTGGCGTCTACCATGGGCTTACAGATCTGGCCCATAAGCTCCCCGTGACCATAGCCGTAAACAGCCGGTGGACAGGTACTACCATCAGAAGAGCCCAAGCAAATGAATACCCCATTATTCCTCACGGAATAGATCCTGCCATCTTTACCCCTGAGGGAGATACCATTCAGAAGGATGACACCTTTACCATCGCCACAATCGGCCGCCGCCACCGCTGGAAAGGTCTGGGAGATCTCATTGAGGCTTTAAACAAGCTGAAGCGATTACCGAAAGGCGTTCCTCCTTTTCAACTATTGATTGTCACTCAGGATGATCTGGATTTAAAAGCAGCCGAGTTTGACTCCCGCATCATTAAACCAGCCGGTGATAATGATATAGCCGCGGTACTGCGCTCTGCTGATCTCTTCGTGCACCCCTCCTGGTTCGAAGGTTTCGGTCTGCCGCCCCTGGAAGCTATGGCTTGCGGAACCCCGACCGTGATCACTGACAGCGGCGGTGTTAGTGAGTTCGCTATAGACGGAGAAAACTGCCAACTGGTCCCTCCCCGGGATCCAGCTTCGTTAGCTGAAGCTATTTCGTCACTGATGAATGACCCCGATGCAATGAAGAAATTTTCCTCAAGCGGCATTAACACTGCGCGGGAATTCACCTGGGATCACGCCGCCGATACCCTGGAGGAAATTCTTAAGAAAGAATCATGACTGCATCAATAGTCATTCCCGCCTACAACGCATCCGCTACCATAGGCTTGGTGCTGGCTGCTCTTACCAGACAGGATTTTTTCGATTTCGAAGTTATCCTCATCGACGACGCTTCTACCGACAATACAGTTGAACTTGCCGCAGAATTTTCCACTAAACTTAGCCTTAATATCCATCGTATAGAAGAAAACCTTGGACGTGCTCGTGCTCGCAATTTTGGTGTGGAGAAATCGTCCGGTGAAGTGGTACTCCTACTGGATAGTGACATTGAAACCATTTCCAACTATGTTTCCTCTCATTTAGCTTTACACGAACGGCAATCTCGGGCGGTTGGTGTCGGTGCTCTCCGTTACCCGCCACATCTGGCTAAAAAAGCTCTGGCGCGTTATTATTCTTCCCGCGGCGGTGAGCGACTAAAACCCGGAGAAGCGCTGCCCGGCAAGGCGTTTCTCTCCTGTCTCGCCTCTTTCCCCAGATCGTTATTTGATGAATTGGGCGGATTTCATGCGGGCTTTCGTATTTATGGTGGGGAAGATCTCGAATTGGGTCTGCGTTTTCAGAAGAGTGGCGCTGCCCTGACGTACCTGCCTTCAGCTATCGGTTACCATCATCATCTGCGCACTCTTAAAGAAGTAGTCCGCACACTGGCAGAATATGGTAAACACGGCATCCCCCAGGTTCTGGATCTTCACCCCGATTTTGCGGTCCAGATGAAGCTCGATGACCTGCATAAAGGCACATTTAACCAGAAAAGAATCCTCCGTACAATAGCCACATCCGGGATTTTCTTTCGCCCACTACTCGAAATCGCCAGCGCATTTGAATCTAATAAACTGCCCTCTGCTCTGCTAACTTACCTTATTTACTGTTCTTGCCGCAGAGGTTACGCCCAATCTCTCCGTTCCGGCAGTTAAAACGCTACTCCGAAAATAATCACTTGACATTCCCCTCACTTTTAGATACATTATAAAGTGGAGGTCTGATACCTTTTCGGGCTATTGCCTGATTCTTCTGCACTAACATGATTTAGGTGGATACCAGCTTAATGATATATATAGAACAATGCTCGAAAGTAATCTCCGATGTTTGGGAATTAAAAGCAGGTTCGCCGTCATTCACGTCCCAAAGGGATTCCTTCGGAGCAAATCTTGGTCTATCGGGATGCGTCGGGAATCTGACGGCTTGTTAGACTCCGGACAAGCCGGAGTGACAAGCCTTGCCATTTGGAAATTACTTCTGCAAACTAGTATAGAAAGCACATGGTAAGAACCGTACATTCAGCAGCAACACACGGCATCGAAGGTTTCGTGGTCGTAGTCGAAACCAATCTCGAAGGATTCATCCCCAGCTATGCTACCGTTGGCCTTCCCGATAATGCCGTAAAGGAGTCCAAGGAACGCGTATTCGCGGCTATCAAAAACTCCGGTTTCGTCTTCCCCCAAAAACGGATCACCGTTAATCTTGCTCCGGCAGACGTCCGTAAAGAGGGATCCAGTTACGATCTCCCCATCGCTCTGGGAATCCTCGCCGCATCAGGGCAATTGGATTCAGATTCGTTGGAGAAATATGTCATTCTGGGGGAACTCTCCCTGGAAGGAGAAGTGCGCCCTATACGCGGCGCCCTTTCCGTTGCTCTTGCTGCTGCCGCCAAGGGTTTCCAGGGAATCATTGTGCCCGAAGTCAACGCCTACGAAGCGGCTATGGCGCCCGGCATCGAAGTCTTCGCGGCTAAGAACCTCATACAGGTTTTTGGTTTCTTGAATGGGGAAGAGTCCATCCAACCCACGCAGGTCGATACCTCGCGGCTGTTTCACGATCACTCTCAATATCCTATAGATATGAGGGAGGTCAAAGGTCAGGACGCCGCCAAGCGCGCTCTTGAAATAGCCGCGGCAGGCAGTCATAATCTGATCATGATCGGACCGCCGGGATCGGGAAAAACCATGCTGGCTAAACGCTTCCCCACGATTCTTCCGCAACTTACTATTGCCGAAGCGCTGGAAACGACCAAAATTCACTCGGTCGTAGGTCTCTTGCCTCCTGATCAACCGATCCTGGCAACTCGCCCTTACCGCTCGCCGCACCATACCACCTCCGGAGCCGGTTTGATAGGTGGAGGAAAATTCCCCCGCCCCGGAGAAATTTCCCTGGCGCACAACGGGGTCCTCTTCCTCGACGAACTGCCGGAATTCAAGAAGAACGTCTTAGAAGCAATGCGCCAGCCTATGGAAGATACCCGCGTGACCATTTCACGCGCCCTGGTTACCACCACCTATCCTTCCCGCTTCATGCTGGTGGCAGCTATGAATCCCTGTCCCTGCGGTTTTTTTGGCGATCCTCGAAATGAGTGTACCTGTTCGCCGATGATAGTGCAGCGCTACCGGGCCAGGATATCAGGCCCTCTATTGGATAGAATCGATATACACGTTGAAGTGCCAGCCGTCAAATTTGAAAACTTGTCGTCCCTGGCTGAAGGTGAATCTTCGGAAGTGGTGCGCCGGCGAGGTCAGAAAGCACGAGAAGTCCAGTTGGAACGTTTCCAGGGCAAGAATGGAATCTACGCCAACGCCCATATGACTTCCCATCATCTTAAAGAGTACTGCCAATTACCCACAGAAGGGATGAGCCTCGTGCGCACCGCCATCGACAGGCTGGGGTTGTCCGCTCGCGCCTACGACAGAATCCTTAAAGTGAGCCGCACCATTGCCGACCTCGAAGGCTTTGACAGTATCCAGCCTGCGCATGTTGCCGAAGCGATTCAGTATCGCTCATTGGATCGGGAGCAGATGATGTGACTTCCGATCCACTCAAATTTATTGTGGGGAAGCATCTGTTTCCGCTCTGTAAAATGCTGCGCGTGTTAGGTTTCGATGCACTGGATCGAGATATGCTGTCACTTCGCGAAGCCCTTCGTCTGGCAATAGAGGAGAGGCGGATATGGATTAAGAGGAGCGACGATTCACCGGGAGCGCAATACGGTGTGCGCTACTTCCTGCTGGAATCTGAAGAAGTTCCTGATCAAGTGCGTGAGATCGATCTTCAATACCATCTGAAGGATCATATAAATCCCTTTTCCCGCTGCCTGAAATGCAATGAGCCCTTGGGTGAGATAGAGCGTTCCCGTATTGAAGATAGGGTCCCTGAACGGATCTTTGCTTCCTTTGCCAATTTCAGTATTTGTCCAAAATGTGAGAGGATCTACTGGCCCGGCAGTCACCTGGAACGGATGAAAAAGAAACTTGAATCTTTAGGGTGGGAAATCAATTGATCCCTGATATGAAGGATAAGCTCTACCACAGCCTCACACCCGAACAACAAATCGAAGACCGGAAGCTGCGAACGCTTCAGACCATAGTCGATGCCGCCGGTAGAAAGATTGTCACTGGTTGTCTGAGCAATAAAGAAGCGCAAGAACTTGCAGCACAAACACGTTCAGCCGCGCAGAAAATTATCCCCGATCAGATGGATATCTACGATATGATATATGCACCCAGATTTCGACACTGGATCGACAATTTTTGTAACGATTAACCTCAACAGATGGCACTTATAAACCTATGAAACCCAAGGAAAACCTGATTAGCTTGCTGCAAACCTGTGCGGAAACATCACCTGACCAGATTCTCTACATTCATGAAGGGAAAGAATATACTGCAAGACATATGTGGGAGTCCGTGTGCCGCCTGCACGCAAGTTTCGTCCCTCTTGACATCCAACCTGGTAGCCGCGTGCTGCTAATGCTGCCCACTATCCCGGAATATGTCATTTCCTATTTTGCTATCCTTTCTTCCGGGGCAATCGT
>CBDUWK010000138.1:0-6185 GCA_965370905.1 uncultured bacterium
TCATCTCAAGCATTTCTGTGTGCTCGTTCAGTTTAGCTTCGAGAGCGAGGCGATCGGTAATATCTTTGCCTATCCAGATGTACCCGGTAGTCTGGTCTTCTGCATTTTGAATCGGGGTGACAGTTAATGTGATCGAAATCTCCTCATTATTCCTATTAACCACCACCTGAGATTCGTCTATCATCCCACCTTTAAGAAATTCCTCGAGATTTTCAGGTTTGTCATTCTTGCATAATCCGGAGATGAAGAGAATGGTCTTTTCCCCAACTACCTCCAAATGATCGTAACCAAAGAGACTCTCAGCGCCACTATTGAAGAGAGTTATCAAGCCCTCAGCATCAGTGGCTATGATAAAATACTCTGTTGAACTCTCGACGACTGAGCTCAAAAACTTTTGCGTTTTATGCAACTCTTCGGTGCGCTCTTCCACCAATCTTTCGAGGTCGAGTTGGTAATCCAGGTTCTGGAGGGTCAGCCTCCTCTTTTCAAGCGCTTTTTCTACAGAGATGTAAAGTTCTTCTATGTTAGCTGGTTTCTTAATGTAATCGTGCGCACCTTCTTTTACGGCTTGAATGGCGGTATCGGTTGATCCGAATCCTGTTAATACAATTACTTCACAATTAGGATCAATCTTTTTAATTTTACCAATTAAGTTGGCACCAGAGATTTCGGGCATCATCAAGTCGGTGACGACCACGTCAAATTCACCCTCTTCTTCGAAAATGCGAAGAGCTTCGAGTGCGTTGGTTGTGGCTCGTGTATTGTAACCCTTGAAATTTAACGCCTCCTGCAACACATTGACGATGTTACGATCATCATCGACCACCAAAACCATATTGCCGGAAGTACCAGAGGCCAAGGGGATAACTTCAGTATTTTGTGAATCAGTCATATCTTAAAATATATTTGGTCAATAAATTCGCTCAATTAAAAGTTCTTCACCTTACGTTGGAAACAAGATTAAACATTTCGGTGGTGAAACTGAGAAGCACGTTCAATATCCAGGGTAGAAGCAGGATCATGACACCAACCACAGTCAGTATTTTGGGAATGAATGTCAACGTCATTTCCTGGCTTTGAGTAACCGATTGGAGCATCGAAATTAGAACACCCACAACCAATCCGGAAACAAGCATGGGCGAGGCTACGGTGAGCGCGGTCCATATTGCTCCCTTACAAATTTCTATAGCCATTTGTTGTGTCATGGTACTCCCACAAAGCTTTGTACAACTGATTGAATCATAAGATACCATCCATCCACGAGGACGAAGAGTAGCAACTTAAAGGGTAAACTCACCATGACCGGCGGAAGCATTAACATACCCATTGACATGAGTACCGATGCAACCACCATATCAATGATGAGGAATGGCAGATAAATCAGAAAACCTATTTGGAAACCAATCCGTAATTCGCTAATAATGAAACCGGGTATGACTACTTTCAAGGGAAGATCCTGCGCTGACTGCGGTTTCTCCAGATCGGCCATGCTGACGAAGAGAGCTAAGTCTTTCTCTCGGGTTTGTGCTAACATAAAATTCTTAAGAAAATTTCCAGTGCGATCGATCGATTCAATCATACTGATCTCTTCCGATTCCAATGGAACCCAGGCTTCATCATAGATATGGTTTATAGTAGGACTCATTATGAAAAAGGTCAAGAACAGTGCCAGACCTATCACTATCTGATTTGGCGGCACAGATTGTGTAGCCATAGCCTGGCGCAGGAAATGAATCACTATAACGATGCGAGTAAACGACGTCATCATGACCAGAATGGATGGTGCCAGGGCGAGAACGGTAAACATCAAAAGAATCTGTACGGCAACGGAGAGATCAGCGGGTCCTGAGGCCTGGTCAACACCGATGGTGATCTTGGGTAATATAGTTTGAGCCCGTACCGGAACAACCGTAAGGAGGAAGAATACAACAGAAGCTATGAATCTGTCTATTCTAGTATGGAGCATGGAAGTATTAGAATTTAAGTTGTAATTTTTCATCGTATTAAAATAGGTAGTCAAGAAATTATCTCCGAAATATGCTTATGTTCAATATATGAGGTTCAATCTGTATTCTCCAGGCACTCGACGTTTTTTGTTTCATGATCAGTGGAGATTTTCCTCGCGTTCTGATCTATAATTTCTGCGTCCTCGCATATGAAAATAGAGTTATTATGCTCTTCTTCGAGAATTTTGTTAAGGGTCCCGAAGATGAGATTAGATCCAGGATGCGCTTTATTCAGAATTCTGATCTTCCCCGAGAAATGTGCTTGGAGGTACAATTCATTTAATTCTTTGGTCATTTTACCCAGGTCTGAATCGAGTTCGAACAAAGTATCTTGGAGGGCGTGTATCTGCTCTAAGATATCGGGATCGCAGTCCATGTTGTTTGCTTTTTTCCAGTTAAGTTGGCCCAAGAGATTTTTTGTGCAATTGATCTTCTCTTCCTGTAAAGCAACTGCAGCCTCTTCTTCCCGCAACGTTGCTTCAAATTTTGTTTCTCCGAGAATCTCAACTCTGGTCAGGGTTCCCTTTTCGTTCCCGAGCACTTTTACTATTACGTCCTTTCTGGACCTTATATGGCCACCGATTATTGCCCCCTGCCAGGTGGATAACTCAACGTTCTGATTTGCCGTAATGTCACCGTGTACACAAGTATCGGCTACATAGACGTTTTTTTCAGCCTCTATGATCTGGTTCTCGATGAACTTTACGAATACATCACCTTTCGATTTAATCTTGCCTTTACCAGAACCTGTAAATCCTCCTTTAACTAACACGTCTCCTTCGGCTTCTATTTCAGCATCCTCAACTAAACCGCTGACTTCGATTTTGCCTCCTGATCTGACTTTAAACCCAGTGTGTACATTGCCGGTTATGACAACATCACCGGGGAAATCTACATTTCCTGTGGCGAAGTTCACACCTTTTTTCAAGTGGATGCTTTTTTCTACTTTTGCAGTATTATCTACCAGCGAAACTGAGCCCATTTCTGCTGCTCTGAGTTCAGTATCTCCTTGATCAGCAAAATAGGTGTTGGGACCGCTCTGGATATATATTTCATCTCCATTAGCTGCTGGTATAGGTTTTCCTAGAACTGTACATCCCTCTTTCCCTGGTTGGGCGGGCACCCGGATAGCGAGTGCAGCGTCTTTTTCGACTATTGATATCAAGCCAATATTGTAATAGTCGACCCGGTCCCCCTCGAGAATTTTTGTGAACGGTTTCTGATCTGTGTTGAACAGGTATTTTATGTAACCGTCTTTACCTTGTATGGGTGGAGAGCCCTCGGCTACTTGAATTCTTTGACCCCAGCGTTTCTCTTCGAGGGCAGAACGAATTGCATTTTCGTCGATGTCTACTGACACTCCGTTATCCTTAACAGTGGAAACAACTGAATTCAAGGTAAGAATCTCCGAATCTGCTCCTCCTTCTTTTTTTTCTCCAAGTGGAGGATTGATGATTACGTAGGCCTCCATTTCTGAAGGACTGATTTGGACATCAACGATTTTCTTTTCCATCATCGGATCAAAGTTCAAACGGACTGCTTAACTTAGTATTATAATTCTAAAAATCCATGGTAACATACGGTAAGGTAAACTATATGGATAAAATTTCTTTTTTCACATTTCAGAAGCAACAAGTCTCTGGATTGCCTCAATGTTTATTCCATGCTTGATGCCAGACATTTCAAGATATTTAAGTACCAGGTCAGCATCAGACATTATATTTTCTCTAGTGGAATCGGCGCCTTCCCTCAGATATATAGTCAGATAGGCTTCCATCTCCGCGTCGCTGATCTCGATTTTTAATCGGTGGTTTTTCATTCAGGGCAGTAACTTATAATAAGAGAAAAAGTGGTTATTCAACTTCAGTTAAAGAGATGCTTTCGTGTTTATCCCGAATCTGGGAATTCCTTTAAAAGGGCAACACCTCCCTCGGAGGAACCGATCAGGATTTTATTTCCTTCCACCTCGATCAGGTGAACAGATCTTTTGGGCCCAAGGGCTCTTACAGAGATGATCTTAATACCGTCCCCTTTGGTACCTCCCTGGGGAATCAGGTGCAGATATTTCTTCGCAGCCCAGGCTGCGAGGACAATCAGCGCCAGAATCAGAAGAAGTGCACCGAGAGATTTCAACGAAGTTAGAATCAAGTTCGGCTCATCTGCTTTGTCGCCGGCGAAGACAGGCGCCGCAATAACCAACAATAGAGCCACAGTCGTCAGAGTTTTTTTTAGCATGGCTGATTGTTTTGTCATCTCAACGAACGAATGCGATCTTCAACTTTCACTAAATCGGTAATGCGAATACCGAAGTTTTCATCGATAACCACTACCTCTCCGCGTGCGAACCTCTTATCGTTGATGTAAAGATCCACCGGTTCTCCGGAAAGCTTGTTCAGCTCTACGATCGATCCGGTGCTTAGTTCGAGGATGTCGCGGATGAACATATTAGTACGACCCAATTCGATGATGACAGGAAGATCTATATCCATCAGGGCATCGATACTCTGGGACGCTGCTCTGCCACCACTTTCAGCACCAAAATCTTCAAAGTCAGCGTTTCTAACCTCAGTAGGATGCCTTGAATCCGGCAATTGATCCCCCATCTCCTCGTCAAGCACCGCAGGTGGGGGACGATCCTCCGCGGGAGTGCCTTCTTTTTGTGAGAGGTTTTGCAGATCCACATATGTCTGGGGTGCGAGAAGCAAAGCTATGATTCCCTGATCGAAACCTTCAATGTCAATAAAAAGATCGATCCTGAAATGGGATTCCCACTTCTCCGCGGATTCTTGGACCGTACCTAAGCCCGTTTCAACTGTCCCCATGGTAACAGGAGTTCCGCCGAGATCGGTTAAGTGGGTACTAAGGATACCACAGAGTTGATTAAGGATTTCTCCAACGCCCTCGATATGCTTTTCGGCGGAAAATTCCTGGTCGCCTTCACCCATTGTCATCAGGTCAGCTACGATAGCAGCTATGCTCTTCTGCAGCAGGAACTCGAGATTGTCAGAAACTCCTGCCTCGAACGGCGATCGGGCAATCACGAGCTCTTCCGTGAAATCCGACTTAAGTCCATCCAAATCCAAGGGATGGATTTCACCGAGAGTAACTTGGACCTTACGGTTGAGTTTGGTACTCAAAGCGTCAGCAATAGTGCCGAGAGCGGGCTCGAAAATGTCCTTATGATTTTCTTCGAATTTGTCTTCAGCCACCTTTCCCTCCTATGGTGCAGCTTTTTTACTTGAGAGATTGAATCTAACTATTTCAATTTGTTGGAATAATGATGCTGCTGAAATCATATAATTTATTTATAAAACAATTCTTCTAATGGTGAGACCGTCCGAGTGATACGAATAGCGCGGAAGCGGCCACTTTTCCCTGGGAAGCAGGTAAACTTTATTTTGTCTCCCACCAAAACGGGAAGTTCCTGATCGGTAGTTGTCACGAGTTTGATAACATCATCTCGCTTTAAATCGATGAATTCCTTAACTGATAACCGTGCTTTAGCCAACCGGGCAGCAACCTGCAGCTTACTAGCATGAAGCGTCTGACGAAGTAAGAGACGGTCTTCTTCACTAATCTTTTTAGTGGTGCCGATAACAGCCTGGCTCGAAAGCTGCGACAAAAAAGGTTCTAACATATAATAAGGCACGCAGATATTCATCTGGTAACTGCTGTTTTTTACCTTTACCTCAATGAATATTACGGCGATTGTATCTGAAGACCGTGCAATCTGGACGAATTGTGGGTCGGTCTCAAAGGAGCTATATTTGCAATTTAAATCTACTGCTTGTCCCCATACTTCGTTCAATATTCCAATCATATTGTTAATTATCCCACGCACCACATTTTGTTCAATGAGGGTGATTTCACGGGGGTTAATCATAGCTTCGCCACCACCACCAAGCAGCCTATCTACCAGGAATAATAACAACGCCGGCGACAGTTCCATAATAATTTTGCCGTCTAAATTCTCACTTGACAATACATAAATACTGGCAGGGGTTGTAAGTGACATGGTGTACTCAGAATAGGTGACCTGATCGATAGAGAGCATGTTAACGTCTACCATAGCGCGCAGGACGGTTGAAAGATAGGTAGCCAGAAGCCTGGAAAAGTTTTCATGGATGGTACGTAAGGATCTGATCTGATCTTTGGAGATGCGATCAGGGTGTTTCCAGT
>CBDUWK010000139.1:0-6174 GCA_965370905.1 uncultured bacterium
CCTTCGATCAATAATCCTTCTCTTTCTCCGCACATAAGAATAGTGTCAGGGGACAAAAGTGAGGCGAGCTGTATAGCCGAAGCGCTTGATTCCACGGGGATAACTTCCTTGGCGCCTGCACCTAATGCCGCGCATATAGTAGTACTGGCCCGCAATACGTCCACAACGACGGCAGTGTGATCTTTTAGTTTGTCCTCGGTTATTCCGATAGGAGTTACATATACCTGTATCTTCATAGTGTTTCTCTAATCTACATGAGGTTAAGCAGGTTTGTAGAATGGCGTCTCGACAATCTTGATGGAATGCAGTTTCCCACGAATTTCCATTTGGAGCTCAGTGCCGATACTGCTGTGATTTTTTGCGACGTAGCCGATCCCAATGCCTTTATTCAGCATGGGAGAGTGTGCTCCACTGGTCGTGGATCCAACAGCCATGCCGTCTTTCAGAATAGGATACCCCTTCCGGGGGATTGCTCTACCCAAGCATTCGAAACCGACTAATTCCCTCTTGAGGCCACGCTCCTGCTCGGTTATCAGTGCATCTCTACCGATAAAATTTCCCTTCTTCAAACGGGTGATCCACCCTAAGCCAGCTTCAAGAGGATTTGTGGTATGATCTATATCGTTGCCGTAAAGGCAGTATTTCATTTCCACACGCAAGGTATCGCGTGCGCCCAGACCTATTGGTTCAACCCTATAAGATTTTCCAGCTTCAAATAGGGCATTCCAGAGTTCTTCAGAATGAGTGCGGGAGATATAGATTTCATATCCCAATTCACCGGTATAGCCTGTACGGGAGATGACTGCATCAATTCCTGCTATCTGACCGACGGCGAAATGGTAAAATGGTATTGGGCGCAACTTAATAGATGCGATCTTCTGAAGAAGCGCACGAGATTTCGGGCCCTGAATGGCAATCAAGGTGATGTCGTTGGAGATATCGTCGAAATCCACACCTCCTTCGGGGAGATGTTCCTGAATCCATTCACGATCCTTGATCAGGTTGGCAGCGTTGACCACTAAAACGTAATGATCATCGAAGCGGTAAGTCAGCAAATCGTCGACTATCCCACCATCTGGGTAGCACATGGCAGAATACTGAACCTGCCCGACCTCCAGTCCGGAAACATTGTTGATAGTGATCTTATTCAGAAATCTCTCGGCGTCGGGTCCCCGGAATTCGAATTCACCCATATGGGAAACATCAAAGATTCCAACAGTCGTTCTGACGCGTTTGTGCTCTGCCATGATCCCTTTATATTGTACAGGCATCCAGAAGCCAGCAAAGGGAACGATTTTGGCGCCGAGGGATTTGTGTATGTCGTATAGGGCGGTTTTTTTAGGTACTGATTCTGCCATTATGATCGCTAAAGTTTGGCAACTGCTTCACGAACTCTCTGCAGCGCCAACTCTAAGTTTTCCACTGAATTAGCATACGAGAAGCGAACATAACCATCGCCATACTCGCCAAACGAAGTGCCGGAAAGAGCGGCGACGCCGGCTTCTTCCATCAGGTATCCTTCCAACTCCCTGCTGCCTATGGGAAGTTCCTGAATATTGGGGAAGACGTAAAAAGCGCCGTTAGGTCTCAGGCACTTGAAACCAGGAATGTCATTCAATCCATCCACGATGACGTCGCGGCGACGCTTGAACTCGGCAACCATTTTCCCTACATCATCCTGCGGTCCTTTTATAGCTTCAATACAGGCGTGCTGGACGAAAGTATTCACACAAGAATTGGAATTGGTTTGCAGCCTGGCGACCTGGTCAGCCAGAGGAACAGGCATAACACCGTAACCTGCACGCCAGCCAGTCATAGCGTAAGTCTTGGAGAAACCATCAAGGAGGATGGTTCGTTCTCGCATGCCAGGGAGGCTGGCAATGCTATTATGTTGACCTTCATACACTATATTACAGTAGACTTCGTCAGTTAAAACGAAGCAGTCATGTTTTTGAGCCAAATGGGCGATCTCTTCAAGGTCTTCCCTGGTTAAAACCCCACCGGTAGGATTCTGGGGCGAATTGATGATGATCAATTTGGTTTTATCATTTACCAGTTTCTTTATATCTTCGATATCGAAGCGGAACTCGAATTCCTCTTTTAGTTGTATGGGAACTGATTTAGCGCCGACCCAGTTGATAACCGATTCGTAAATAGGAAAACCGGGATTAGGATAGATAACTTCATCGCCCTTCTCCGCCAGTGCCAGGATAGTGAAGAACATAATCGGTTTGGCGCCAGGCGTAACAACGACTTCTTCTGGCTTGACTTCGATGCCTCTACGTTTGGAAATATCCTCTGCGATGGCGGCTCGCAACGGCGGGATCCCGGCAGAAGGATTATAGTGAGTTTCGCCGTTGTTTAAGGCTCTGATGGCGGCGTCACAGATGTTTCTGGGTGTGTCGAAGTCGGGCTCGCCGATTTCGAGATGGATGATATGGCGGCCCTGAGCTTCCAGGGCTTTGGCTTTGGCCAGTACCTCGAAGGCCGTTTCGGTACCAAGACGGCTCATACGTGATGAGAATTGCATTTATCCTCCAGGCTGAAAATTGTAACTTAAATAGATTACTTTCCCAGTAGTTCTTTCGCCTTCTGCGCGATATGCTCTGCGGAAACCTCGAATTCCTTGATTAGCTCCCATGGAGCGCCGGATTCTCCGAAGCGGTCTTTAACCCCGATCATACCGAACTTCAGCCCTTTACCGTTCGTTCTGGCATCTTCGAGAACCGCAGCTGCGATCAGGTTGCCCATACCGCCTACCTGATGTTCTTCAGCAGTGATAATTACTCCGGTCTCCGTAGCAGCCCGTATGGCGGCTTCTTTATCGAGCGGCTTGATAGTGTGCATATTGACTATGCGCGTTTCAAGATCGAAGTCGGTTTTCAAGATCCAGGCGGCGCGCATGGCTTCGGGCACCATGGGACCACAGGCGATTATGGTCAAATCTTCGTTCTCGTTTTCGTATTCGGAAGCCAACTTAGTTTCGAAGGCTTCGATGAAGCGATCCTTCTCACCGCGAAAGCGGAAAACGTTAGCTTTGCCAAATACATAGGGAGTGTCATCGGTGGTGACCACCGGTGTAGCTTCGCGGGCGAAACGCAGGAATTTGGGACCATCCAATTCCAGTAACAGAAATCCGGTTGCTTTCAAAGTCTCAACAGAATCGCAGGGAACGCTGACGTTCATACCCGGTATGCCACACATTACAAAAAGCTCTTCCAGAGCCTGGTGCGTAGCGCCATCAGGACCTACGGAAACACCGCCGTGAGCTCCGGCAATAAGTACGTTAAATTCGCCGTAAGCGACAGTGGTGCGCACCTGGTCGAGGTTACGTCCCGAGGAGAAGACACCGTAAGTGCCGATAACCGGCAGTTTGCCCTCTCGCGCCAGACCGGCTGCGAGACAGGTTCCTGATTGTTCCGCTATACCTACGGAAATAAAACGCGGCTTGCGTTCGGGGTTATTTTTGTAAAATTGATCGATGGTGATAGATCCGGATATATCCATCCCCAGGCAAACGACTCGCTCGTCACCACCGTGCTTCTCGAGACCACGGCCAAAACCCATACGAGTGGGATCCATGTCCGCCTTCATGTTGTCCTGGTGATTCCACCAGAAATCGCGGCTGAACTTCGGCTGTTTAGCAGCGAGCTTGATATCAACTTCAGCCTGGTATTTCTTAGCTCGGTCAAGCAGACTTTCGTAGTCGATCTTATCCTTTAATCCGAGTTCTTCCAAGGCCCGGAGCAGTTCTTCATAGGTGGGCGATCTTCCGTGCCAGCCCGCGATATCCTCCATGAAGGAGACGCCTTTACCTTTGACCGTACGGGCGAGGATGACGGTAGGTGAGCCTTGATGCTTCTTGGCATTTTCGATGGCATCGACAACCTCTTGCATGTCATGACCATCACAATCGATGACATTCCAACCGAAAGCTCGATACTTCTCATCTAGCGGTTCTATTTCCATCACGTCCGAAACCCAACCATCTATCTGGAGCCGATTAACATCTATGATGGAAATTAAGTTATCTAAATTGAAATGCCCGGCTTCCATGGCAGCTTCCCAAATCTGCCCTTCCTGCTGCTCGCCATCACCATTGATGGAAAAGACATGATAGTCCTTTTTATCCATCTTTCCGCGGAGCGCTATTCCAACCGCGATAGAAAGACCCTGGCCAAGAGAGCCGGTGGAAGCTTCCACCCCCGGAAGTTTGGGCCAGTGGGGATGTCCCTGATAGGGCGCCCAGAGTCGTCGCAAGCGCACGACGTCTTCTTTTTCAAAAAAGCCTGCAAAACCCAATCCAAAGTAAAGATTGGGCGCTTTATGTCCGGTTGACCAGATAATGCGGTCGCGGTCATCCCATTCCGGATTCTCCGGATCGTGGTCGGCGGAATGCAAATACAGCGCCGCAGTTATATCCATAGCGGATAACGTACCGCCCGAATGACCGGAGGTGGCGGCGCAGAGCGCTATAAGGTTATAGCCACGCATCATTTTGGCGGTTTCGGTTAGTTCGTCAACGGTATATTTCTTGCGCGTAATACCAGTTTTTGAGTCAATTAGAGCCATGTTATTCCTCTGTTGTATTCCCGGACAACCTCAGTGCATTATAGAAATCGAAACTACTATAAATCTTCCCATCGGTAATCGAGACCACCGCATACAAGTTTATTATGCAATTCAAGTTTAGAAATTTAAGAATCTTAATGCCCATAGTCAAGAGTTTTTTGGAATAATCGGTAATTCACGAATTTTAATATAGGAAACTCTCGCATAAGTTGAGGCGTTAACCTATATAAGGCGCGTTTTATCAGGAGGAATATTCAGTGCTGAATTCATCGAGGAAAAGAGGCATCGCCATTATCGCAATGCTACCATTGGCAATAATAATTTTTATACCGGTAGAATCCAAGGGACAGACAAAATACGAGGAAGGGGACTGGGTTTCATATACTGATTTTCATTATGTGAACGACGTGGCGGTGGGGCGGAATGAGATTTATATCGCCACCAGCGGTGGTGTGCTGCGATACCATAGGTACAAACAGAAATGGCTCAGACCCTGGGTGGTGGTGCGGGGATTCAACAACAGTGTGGATTTGAGAAACGCTGTTAATGTGGATTATCTGCCCGAGGATGACGAAGTTGCAGTTCTAACTTCGAAGGGGGCTTATTATTACAATCCAATCTCAAAATACTGGAACACGTCCGACCACCAATTCGGCAACGTCCTGCCAACCAATACGATAGAAGCTACTTTCTTAAGTCCTCCAGATTTTATGCTCTCACGGAAAAGTTATTTCAGTCACGGCAACAACACGATAATGGACAGTGATCTGCGTAAATACTACTTCGGAGTGGCAGGAGACGATGAATGGGGTAACATTTGGGTGGGGATAAACGGCATAGGAATACTGCAATTAGACAAGCATACCAGACGAGGCACTGTCTGGGAATTAGGAATATTCGGCCATGACGTTCGCTCAATTGTGAGTGGCAAGGGCTGGTATGTGCTGGCAGGCCACAACCGCGATGGCGGCATTACCTTCTGGAAGCGAAAGAGCAACGTCTGGGATCACCTGGAATGGCAGTATACCACCGGATTGGAGAGCACCTGGATCAACGATCTGGCGGTGTCGGATAAATGGCTCCTGGCGGCGACAGATTATGGGTTGGCGCAAATCAACCTGAAGAACGGCACGGTGCGCAACTGGACGGTGCGGGAGGGTCTCTGGTCCAACGCGGTAATGAGTGTCGCCGTGGAAAAAGATACAGTCTGGGTGGGGACACCAGATGGACTATGTAAACTCAAACTTCATAAGGGGCCGGTTACCAGAATGGAAATCGACCCACTGCGGAATCAACCCTGTTACCGGATTGCAGTGGATAAAGATGCAGTCTGGATCGGGAGCGAAATAGGTCTGTTCAGATTGGATAGAAAAACCGGCACAGGTTACTATTTGGGAAACGAAGGCGGAGTGGGCGGACCGGTTTTCGCGCTGCACTCTTCCCCGAAAGAACTCTGGGTGGGTAGATACACCGGCGTGGAAGTGGTCAATAAGAAAACCATGGAACAGACCGGATATCCGTCACAGGCTCATTTCCAGGGCGCCGAAATAAACGCCTTGTACGCAGAAAAATCGCTGGTTTGGTTGGGCACCAACAAAGGGT
>CBDUWK010000140.1:0-6173 GCA_965370905.1 uncultured bacterium
CGTAAGGGTGCCTGGATAGCCTGGGATGCGTCCGTCAGGTCGAAGAAACTTGGAAATATAATCGATCTTCCCCCGAACAATCCAGCCTACAAGTTCTATCCAGTAGCCCTCACCAACGACGAAGTTTCCGACTTTTACTACGGTTTTTCCAATGGCGTTCTCTGGCCGCTGTGCCATTATTTCACCGATATGGTCGACGTTCAAATATCGGAGCGACGTGCTTATGCCCGCGTTAATAATCGATTCGCCGACGTGGCAATTCAAACCGCAAACGAGAACGATTTTATCTGGGTGCAGGACTACCAATTGGGTCTGGTGCCTGGGATAATAAGACAAAATCTGCCTGAAACAAGAATCGGATTCTTCTGGCATATACCATTTCCCAGTGTAGATGTCTTTAGCATATTGCCTGGCGCACGTGGATTCCTTGAAGCGATGCTCGGGGCAGATCGAATCGGCTTTCACGTGCCCAATTATGTCCACAACTTCCTTGAATCTGTACGTGAACTCACTTCCCATGAAGTAGATTTCCAGGAGAGCGTGGTTTATTATAAAGAACGCAAGGTGCAAGTTGGCGCCTGGCCAATTTCGGTCGACTTTAAATCGATTGAAAAGAAAGCATACCTTACTTCCAATCAAAACAAAGCTGAAAAGATTAAAAAGGGAATGAGCGCTGGTAAATGTATTCTCAGTGTAGATCGAATGGACTATACTAAAGGTATTCTCGAACGACTGTATGCTATAGATCGATTTTTTATGAAACGACCCGCCTTCAGAGGAAAAGTCAGCTTTATACAGGTAACAGCACCCAGCCGCAGCCAGGTCGATTCGTATACAGATCTGAAGAAGCGGATTGATAGAATCGTGGGTGAAATAAATGGAAAATACGCCAATTTAGGATGGACTCCGGTTCATTATTTCTATAAAGGTTTCAGCTTTGAGGAGGTACTGCATCTGTATTTAGCCTCAGATATCGCTCTGATTACCCCGCTCATCGATGGAATGAATTTAGTAGCTAAGGAATACGTCTCGGCGCGCACAGAAAACAACGGTATTCTAATACTATCACAACGGACAGGAGCGGCAAAAGAGCTTAAGGAAGCCATCCAGGTCAATCCCTACGACGTCGATACCGTTGTCGATGCCATTACCGCCGCGCTGAAAATGTCACGGCGAGAAGAGCGTAAAAGAATGACAGCTCTCAGAAATCGAATCAGAGACTGGGACATCTTCCGCTGGGGAGAAGCTTTTTTATCCGGTCAACCATCATCTTTCGATGTGCAATTAAATCTTAAACTGTGAAACTGCGGCATATATTCAAATTCTGGGATGATGTAGAGCGCAAGATCCTAAACTCAGATTACTTGCTCTTGGGATTTGACTTTGATGGCACCCTCGCACCCATAGTTAGAAAACCTGAATTAGCCGGTATACCTCTCGAAGTGCAGCGATGTTTCCAGAGTTTGCTTTCATTTGAAAGAGTGTCAATTGCCGTTCTCTCAGGTAGATCACTCCTTGACCTGGATAGAAGGATGAACTTTCCTGGAATAGTTCTCGCTGGAGATCATGGATTAAAAATTAGAATGGCCGATGGAGAGGAATATCTCCCTGTGGATAGTATTTCTGCAGATGCTATCGTAAAGCTTGCTGGTGACATTTCTGCCGATGTGAAGCGTTTCCAAGGAGTTCAGGTAGATCTAAAAGAGTTTTCCCTGACTGTCCACTATAGAAATGTCGAATTAAATATTGGCAGAGATTTAGAAGAAATCTTGGCTGAGATAATTAAACGAACACCATTCCGTTTGAGCCCGGGCCGGATGTGCTGGGAGATCAAACCTGCTGTCGAATGGGATAAAGGTAGAGCTTTTCAGTGGATAAGTGATCGACTGAAATTGTCGCAAGCTGATACTTTCCAGCTATTTGTTGGTGACGACCGCACTGATGAAGATGTATTCAAATTCATGCGCGATTATGGATTTCCGATTTTGGTGGTCTCAGAAGAGAAAATAAGTAATACTTACGCAAAGTACAAACTTAATTCGCAGGAAGAAGTGCTGGATCTTCTAAACCGGCTAATTGTAACCGTATCGAATTACAGACCAATAATAACGAATTGATTATGGCTAACTCTTTCCGCTTCTTCACAGAAGCCGGTCTCACTATTCACACAAACTTCAAGGCTGAAAGCCTGAAGTCGCTTCTCTATGGTCTGAAAAAAGTATCTGGATCTTCAATCTTTTACCATCTGCATCACGCGCTTCTCCGCAGGCATTTCGCCGCCAGCGATCACATGAACGATTTTGCCCGCTGGGTTCAGGTGCAATTGGGCCAGGCATCGCTCGCGGAACGGTTATCCGCTATCGATCCTATGGGGCATAAATCCGTTCGTGAAGCTCGAGACCAACTTATCGCCGTTGTACAAGAATACGTTGGACAGGGAGAACTGTTTTTCCGGGTCTCCGAAGGGAATGAGTTCCATTTTCTGCAGCTTCACAGTATTGTTATGCCTTTGCCTGATGTGGCTAAAGATCTTGAATCATTCTACCGGGGTCTGAAGAAGGCTTGCCTCGGAACGTTCTTTTATCACCTCATCGAAGCGCCTCTCCGCTTGGGGAAACCTTCCAACGATTTTTCCGAATGGGTGGAAAGTTCTCTGCATGACGCCCAACTTGCTTCTGAAATTGCACATCTGAATCCATATATGTACAACCTCTGGGAATTGAAAGCCGAGATACTTGCTCGGGTAAGAACGAGATTAAAATAGCTCTGAGAATCATGAAGGACCTGGATCACTATACGCCTATCGTCGGTAAAGTCGAGATTGATGAAATTAAACTGCTGGCAAAGCACCTGCGCGGTGTTAAGGTTCATCATATAAATTCTACCAAGGAAGGGGGAGGTGTAGCCGAGATATTAAATCGCATGGTTCCCCTTATGCAGAGCTTGGGCATTGTCGCATCATGGGATGCCATTGAAGGTAATTCTGATTTTTTCAATGTTACCAAAATGATCCACAACGCCCTGCATGGGCAGGAAATTGATTTTCGTCCTGAATACGGTGACATACTCCTCGAAACCAATCTGAAAAACAAATCTATCCTCGAGAAAGAGGCTGACATCACTGTAATACATGACCCACAACCTTTACCGCTAATATCTCTCCGTGATAAAAAAGAGAGACCTTTCTGGCTCTGGCGCTGCCATATTGACCTGTCCGAGGCAGACTACCACTTCTGGGGAGCCTTGCGAAAGTACGTCGAAGAGTTCGACGGAGCTATCTTCCACATGCCCGAATATACTAAAGGCTTGAGTATTCCCCAGTACATCGTACCACCGGCTATCGATCCTCTCTCCGATAAGAATCGTGAACTGTCTAAGGCAGAGGTTACAGAAATGGTCAGCAACCTCGGCATAGATCCACAAAAACCTTATATCCTTCAGGTATCGAGATTTGATCGCTTTAAGGACCCGGTAGGAGTCATTGCTGCCTTCAAATTAGTGCAGCAGAGCCAGGATGCTCAACTTGTGCTGGCAGGAGGCGGGGCTGCCGACGATCCTGAAGGGGCTGCTGTCCTGCAAGAGGTGAACGAAGCCGCAAACGGTGACCCTGATATTCATATCCTCGACCTTCCTCCCACAAGTCATGTGGAAATAAACGCCCTGCAGCGTGGCGCCAGGATAATAGTACAGAAATCTCTGCGTGAAGGATTTGGTCTCGTTGTAACCGAAGCAATGTGGAAGGGAAAACCCGTAGTAGGGGGCGCCACCGGCGGAATAAGAACGCAAATAATACATAACACTACCGGATTTTTAGTTCACACTATCGAAGGTACCGCATTTCGCATTCGCCAACTGCTCGCTAATCCGGGCTTAGCTGACCGGCTGGGAGCAACCGCCAAGGAATTCGCCAGGTCGAATTTTCTTCTGCCCAGTTACCTTAAAGCATGGTTGCTGCTGCTCCTCACCAAACAACATCAACATGAGAAGATAACCTTCCTGGATTAAAATCGGTAGTAACTAAATATAAGAAAGCCCGCCATTCGGCGGGCTTTCTCTTATAACAGTAGTGGCATCGAGTCTTCGCACTCAACGCTTAGGCATTTTACTTCTGCCTTAGTTGATCTTTATTTCGATTGACTTCGGCTTCACTTTCTCAGATTTGGGAAGTGTAACTTCCAGCACTCCGCCATCGTACTTGGCGTTGATCTTGTCCTTGTTGATCTCCTCGCCGAGACGGAAGCTGCGAACATAGTTGCCGCACTGGCGCTCTACCCGGGCGTACTGTTCGCCGTCGTTCCTCTTGTGGATCTCTTTCGTGCCATGAATGGTCAACAGATTGTCCTCAACGTCAACTTTAAAGTCATCCTTCTTGACGCCTGGCATCTCCGCATAAAGTACGTATTCATCTTTTCTCTCGAGGATATCGGTGCGCGGCGAAATGGTGCTCTCTTCTTCTCTGCCACTGTGGTTCCAGAACTCATCGAACAGCGGGTTCATCAGAGACATTGGGGGACGATATTTTACTAACATTTTCATTCTCCTTTGGTTTGCTTTGCTTGCTTATTGCGTTTTGATCCACTAAAAAGCAAGCACTGTGCCAATTGTCTAACATATTGATAATAAAATAATAACGATAAGTATCAGCCTCAACCCTTCTACTACTTCCGCCAAAAGCATGAAATATACTGCAATTATGACAGTAATGCTGTCACGCCCTGTCAGAGGTTGATCAGGTTGTGCAAATTCAAGTGCGACCTGCAAACATAACCGCTCCTCATAGAGGGGTCAAATGGCTTCCAAATAAACTTGACTTTATTCGCTATTACTTCTAACTTTAGGCAAATTTATTGCCGGATTCATGGGGGTGTTGCGGGGGGATATGAGAGTATTATTAATACAACCATCTATCATAGTAGGTGAAAAGTATGCCCAAGAGGCCAAGCCTTTCCTGCCGGTAGGTCTAAGTTCTATTGCCGCCACTTTGCGCGCAGCCAATCACCAGGTAATGCTCCTTGACGCTATGACTGAAGGTTGGGAATTCCGCTGGCGTCACGACGGAAACTGGATTGAAATCGGGTTAGCTGAAGAGGACGTTGCCGCCGAAATCCGCAGGTTCCAGCCCCATGTGGTGGGATTTTCCATACCTTTTACCACCCAGATGCCCCGCCTTCGCTCCCTGGCACGCTGGGTAAAGGCCATTCATCCGGAGATCTTTGTCGTTTGTGGAGGTAATTATCCTACTTCGGCTCCTCGAGAAGTCCTGAACATACCCGAAGTAGATCTGGTGGTCATAGGAGAAGGTGAAGCGATCTTCCCGCGCATTTTGGAGCGCCTCGCTAAGGGTTTGGAGTTTAAGCAATTAAACGGCGTTGCTTACCGGGATTCCGGGGGCGGCGCGGCGATTTCCTCCCCCATTCGTTTTATTGAAAATCTTGACCAGCTACCCCCGCCAGCTTACGATTTGTTACCTTTGCAGAAATATTTTAAAGCTGTCGGCAAGCGCAGTATGCCGGTTTTTACTACGCGAGGATGTGCCAAAAAGTGCACATATTGTACTGCAAGTCTGGTTCACGGGAAGAAAAACCGGTCTGAATCGGTGCAATCGATACTAACAAAAATTGTACACTTAAACGAATTCTACGGTGTATCCGATTTCGTTTTCGATGATCACAACCTCTTTTCCAACGGTGTGCTCGTCAACGAATTATTCGACCGCATAATTTCTGAGAATCTGAAAATTCAATGGACCGCTAAGTGCGCCGTTGATCCCGGCACACTGGATGAAGCACTGCTGACGAAAATGAGACAAGCAGGTGGCAAGCGGCTCTGTTTTTTCCCGGATTCGGGAAGTCGCAAAGTGCTTCGAAATTACCTGGAACACTCCTTCGATCCATTTATTGCCGAACGAGTCATACAGAGAGCACTGCAATCAGGCCTCAAGGTTTCCTGTCATTTCCTTTTAGGCAGCCCGGGTGAGACCTATGACGAATTATATGAAACCCTGAATTTTGCCTGGAAGTTGCGTAGTCTGGGAGTAGATGAATTCGATTTTTCCCTGGCGGTGCCCTACGCCGGCAGCGCTATGCGGATCCACGCTGAGAACATGCAGTGCATCTTGCCTCAACACGAGCAGAATTACACTCCTTTTGATGGTTGTGTGGAAACTTCTGAAA
>CBDUWK010000141.1:0-6163 GCA_965370905.1 uncultured bacterium
GGAGATCAAGGCTGCCGCGCCGCCGGTGGCGGTGAAATAGACGCATTTGTGCTTTTTCATAGCCTCGACGACTTCCGCTCCCCGGGCTCCCTTACCGATTCCTCCTTTGAGGCCGTGCGCGTGCAAAGTGGGGCTGTAGGCATCCATACGATAAGAAGTAGTAGGTCCGGCGGAACCGATAGCCTGTCCCGGTTTGGCAGGTGATGGCCCCATAAAGTAAATGATCTGCCCGTTGATGTCGATGGGTAGCTCTTCGCCCTTTTCGATTAGATCTACCAGTCTTTTGTGCGCGGCATCTCTGGCAGAATATATAACTCCGGTTATGCTGACGGGATCACCAGCCTTCAGGTTTTCAACGTCAGCATCGGTCAGAGGTGGGGTAATTTTCTTGATTTCGTCTGGCACGGTAACTCCTGTTTATTCAAAAGAGGGTCTATATATTTTTCTCTATTTCCTTTCGAAGGCTTCTTTAAGCCTTCGCCACGATTCCTGCAAACTCTCCGAGATCACCTTAGTTTCGCCAATAATGGGCATGAAGTTGGTATCGCCATCCCAGCGGGGAACTATATGTTGGTGGAGATGTTCTTCAACACCGGCTCCTGCGACCCTGCCCAGGTTCCAACCAACATTAAAGCCGTGTGGGTGCATGGTTTCATCTAAGGCGCGCAAGCTCATCTTTGTCAGCTCCCCTATCTCGACTATCTCTTCAGAGGTGAGGTTTTGAAATTCCATTTCGTGGCGGTAGGGTGCGACCATCAGGTGGCCGTTATTGTAGGGATAGAGGTTCATGATTACGAAACAGTGCTGCCCCCGGTGGAGTATCAGATTGGCGCTACTATCCTCTAAAGTCGGATTCTTACAGAGGAAACATTCCTCTTCTTCGCCTGCCGCGGCTGACTCGATGTACTTCATACGCCAGGGTGCCCAGAGACGACCTTCGCGGATTTTACTCAGATCTTCTTTATCGTCAGGATTGTTATTGAAATCATTCATTTAATCAACTTTCAATTCTTTTTCAAGATCGATATTTTCAATTTCCAGTTGTTTGAATAGCTCGTATATGATCTCTTTGGGCAGTTCATTTTCACGGTCAACGCGCAGGAGTGCTTCCTCTCGAGAGATCTGTCCTTCCCTGATCATCTTAGAATAGAAATCGTCCTTTTCTGTGACGCCCATCGTTTTCAGATACATGTAATCCTTCAAATGAGCGATCTGGCAGTCGAAACGCCAGGTAGAATTCAGATCAGCAGGTGAATCCCAGTTAAGCTCTTTACGAATACGTCCGAGAACTGTCTTTTCCTCCCATGGAATATAATGAAAGAAATCGAGATAGATAATTTTGCGTCCCATCAATCTCGATCCGAGGGCATAGGGATTACCGAACAGGTACCCTTTTAGTGTTGCGGGAATGAACTTCGGATTGAGATAACGGAGATTATTTAGAGCTTCTCTGGCCAATCCTTTTATGTTCGAAAAGTAGGTGGATTTGAGGTCTGAACTTTCTGATACTCCCAGAAGTTCTTTCTTGAACGAGGTATATTCAAAGGGATTACCGCCGTTGATAACACATTGTATTCGGTTTCTGCGAGCTATCCGCAGCATTTCTGGCCAGATGATCTTGCAGCCGATGCAGATAGCGGGCACCATAGCGGGAGAAGGGTTCTTGAACCACGCCAGGATGTTGTTTTTCAGGATTTTTTCGTGCAGGTTCTTTCTGAGCTTGAACTGAACGAAATCGACGCCCAGGATACGCACTATGTTGTCGATGTTTCGCTTCGCCTGAGGATCGGTGAAAGGATTGGCGTAGTTTACTGCCAGCACTCTCATTTTGTAATCTTTAACCAGCGATAAAATGGCATAACTGCTGTCTCTGCCACCGCTGACGTTAACCATGCAGTCGTATTTGTCGCCTTTACCCCTGACTGATGCGAGGATCTCTTCAAGCTCCTTCTCACCATGATATTCAATGGGTTTATGATTCCCACAATGGTTACAGACACCACTTTCATTGAGGGTAATTCCTGCCATATCGGCGGGTAGGATACATTGGGAACAGAGGGGCATGATGGGAATGAAAAGAGGGAGCTTAAAGCGCCCCCTCTTCCTTTCTGGCATTATAATCAGCCACTAATTTAGCTTGTACATCACCTGGAATTGGATCGTAATGGCTGAATTTCATGCGGAAGATGCCCCGTCCCGACGTCATGGAACGCAATTGGATGGAGTATGTTTGCAGCTCCGCCAGCGGAACCCTTGCCTTGATTATCTGAAATTTGCCCTCAGCATCCATACCCTGGATCTTGCCTCTACGGCTGGAAATATCACCCATGACGTCTCCCATGTGGTCTTCCGGAATCGTGACCACGATGTCATAGATCGGCTCTAAGATGATAGGATCGCAACTTTTAAAGGTTTTCTTAAAACCCATTGAGGCCGCGATTTTAAAGGCCATTTCTGAGGAATCCACCGCGTGAAATGTACCATCAAAGAGCGTAACTCTTACGTCCACAACAGGATAACCGGCAATCGCACCATCATCTAAGGCGCCGCGGACACCTTTCTCTACTGCCGGAATAAACTTAGAAGGTACTACTCCACCGACGATGGCATTAACAAAGTCCAATGGATCTTCGCCCCCGCGTTCCTGTGGTTCCAGGCGTAGCCAGACGTCTCCATATTGACCGCGACCACCCGTCTGCTTCTTGTACTTACCTTGACCTTCCGCGACTTTTCGTAGCGTCTCCCGGTATGGGATCTTGGGTTTATCGGTATCGAGATCCACCCCGAACTTTTCCTTCAGGCGGGCTAATACTACGCTTAAATGCATCTCCCCCTGTCCCGCGACTATTGTCTGTTTTAGTTCAGGATCGTATGAAGCGAAGAAAGATGGGTCTTCCTCGTGTAAGGCTTGCAGCCCAATAGAGAGCTTCTCTTCATCGCCCTTTGCTTTAGGGGCAACCGCAACTCGATATACTGGATCCGGGACTTCGATCTTCGGTAAGACCATAGCATCGCGGGAATTACACAGAGTATCGCCGGTATGCGAATCCTTGAGTTTTACCACCGCGCCTATGTCACCGGTCTCGACTTGGTCGAGGTTTTTTCGGGATTTGCCGTTCATCGAATAGATCTGTCCGATTTTCTCATTGATCTTCTGAGTGGAATTGTAGATATCGCTGCTGGCTTTTAGCGTTCCTGAAAAGACTCTGAAGAAGGACATCTCACCGAGATGCTGTTCACTGACTGTCTTAAATATATATGCAGTTGTTGTTACATCGGTTGTGGCCCTGATGATCTCATCTTGAGAATCTACTTTATAACCCATTATCTCTTTCCGAGTACCTGCGTTGGGGAACATCTCCACAATCAACTCGAGCAGGCGGTCAGCCCCTACAGGAACTGTCGCAGCGCCACAAAATACAGGATAGATGCTGCCACTGCTGAACCCTTGGAGAAGCCCTTTTTGCATCTGTTCCGGCGTTAAATCGCCTGCTTCGCAGAAAACATCGAGTAATTCCTCATCGTTTTCGGCGACCGTTTCTGCGAGTTCCATACGCAGCTCATTCACTTTTGAACTGATATCCTCAGGGAGCTCTTCTAATTTTCCTTTTGGCTTACCTGCTTCGTAAGCAATTGCTTTCCCTAACACGAGATCGACGATCCGGTTCAAGCCCGGACCTTCGTTGAGCGGGAACTGGAGCAGCACTACGCCCGAGCCGAATACTTCTTTCAAGGTTTGCAGAGTCTTGTCGAAAGAAACGTGTTCCTTATCCAGGCGGTTGATGAAAATAGCACGCGGCAACGATAACTCTGCAGCGCTTTTCCATGCCAACTCTGTCCCCACTTCCGGACCCGATAACGCGTCCACTACCACGAGTGCGGCTTCGGTGATCCTAAAAGCGCCGCGCATTTCCGCGGAAAAATCCGGGAACCCAGGGGTGTCGATTATATTGATCTTAGTGTCTGCATGGGTGCAGTAAAGTGGCGTCGCGGAAATGGTAATCTGTCGTTCTATCTCATCTTTCTGGTAATCCGAGGTAGTGTTGCCATCTTCGACTTTTCCTAATCGTTCCACAGCTCCTGCTGAGAAAAGTAGGGCCTCTGCTAGGGACGTTTTCCCCGCGGCTGAATGTCCGATCAGGGTGATATTGCGAATGTTATCTGCTGACAAATGTTATATCCTCCAATTATGTTATACAAAATGAGTTTAAGTTAACTAAGATATGGAATTATTCTCGGTAAGTCAAGGCGAAAATGAGGTGATGTTATAAATTGCCTTAAGGCAACCGAGCATATTATTAAGAATGAACCCTCATCCTCGCCTATCTAACATTTCACCAGAATGTGGTTGTAATACCTGTAAAAATGTTATAATGCACAGCAATTGGGGGATATTTAATTTAAGTGAAAGAATTCCCTTGACAAGCTGCCTGAAATATGTTACATTATTATTTGCTTGAAAACACTTTCTTTCAGGAATCGTTTAAGAATTGTTATTGTAAACTCCCTGATTTTGATCCTCCATAATTCTGCCTCATTTCAAACGTTCGTTTTGTGATTTATCTTTGCACTGAACGCCGCCTATTAATCTAACTTTACTATCTCATCCTTCATACTATAATTCCTTGGTAACGTCGTCTCTTAGTATTAATGAGTCTGAGTCTTCATTACTTGAATTGAGATCAAATGTGAGCACGATGATTGTCGAGCTTGCTTAAGGACACGGGAGGCAGCATGTTTGAATCCAGTTTCAACGGTGCGGATGAAGCCGCCAGATTAGGCTATAGTCTGGCTGGATTCACAGACTGGCCGCTTGCCAAAGTGATTGAAACGATTGCTGGAGCGGCCTATAAGTCTGTAGAATTGTGTCTCGATCATCCTGAACTGGACGCCGGTAAATTGACAGACGATCATATAGATCAGATTAATAGTCTGCTTAAAAAACATGACTTGCATGTAAGTGCTGTCAGCTGCCATAGTAACCTGGAGGACATGCGCCTGATTTTTGAGAACCGCTTGCACGGAATTGACCTTGCTGTAAAGCTGGGGAGCAGGTTTCTGGTTTTAGGGTGTGTTTCCGAAGACTTTGACCCGGGTGGTGAAAAGACCCGAAAACATCTGGCGAAATTACTCCAGAAAGCGGATACCAATGGTGTGACAATCGCTATCGATCCTGAACCCGAAACAGTTATCCACGGATATTACGAGTTTTCCATGCTCGCAAGACAGATGACCGGAATGCCTTTGGGCTTGAATCTCAACTTGACACACGTTACTTTAACTGAGAAAGACGTCTTTGCGGTCATTGAAGAATGGGCGCCCTTTATAGTCCACACACATATATCCGATTGTATCAATAACGAGCACACGCATCTGATTCCGGGTGATGGTAGACTCGACCTGAAGGCAATTATGGCCAGTCTCAGAAAAAATCATTACAGGGGGGACTTCGTTCTGAATCTAACGGATAATTCCGGACCACCGGACGAACTTGCCAGAATTGCTATGGATAGATGCCAAGAAATACTGGTCTAAAGCTTCAAGTCATATTATAAAATGTCAACCCTATATTTAATTGACGGCTCAGCGCTGGTTTACCGAATGCACTTCGCCTTCAGCCGAACCGCGCTGACCAGCCCGTTAGGACAACCGATCGGAGCCACCTATGGAGTGGCTTTATTCTTTACTTCTCTCTTCCGCCGCAAGGATTTAGATATGGTCGCCTGCATCTTCGATGCAAAAGGTCCCACCTTCCGGCACGAAATCTACCCTGAATACAAAGCCACGCGACAAAAAATGCCTGATGAACTTGCGGGGCAGTTGGAAGGCATCAAAGAGATGATCCAGGCTTCGGGGATAGAAGTATTGGAGAAGCAGGGGTATGAAGCGGATGATCTGATCGGAACTCTGGCGATTCGAGCTTCCCAACAGGATCATAATGTGTTCATATTAAGCGGGGATAAGGATTTCGGTCAGTTGGTCGGACCGAAAATTAAGCTGCTGGTACCTCAGAGTAAGGGAGAGGGACTCCTTGAAATGGACGCCAATGCCGTCAAAGAGAAGTGGGGTGTTCCGCCTGATAAGATTATAGATTTCATGGGATTGAAGGGGGACGCTTCGGATAATGTTCCGGGTGTGCCAAAAGTAGGTGACAAAACGGCAG
>CBDUWK010000142.1:0-6149 GCA_965370905.1 uncultured bacterium
TGGATACATGCATCGAAGATGGTGTACCCATCTTGCGGAGGGCAGGAGGCGGATGTGCCGTATTCATAGATACGGGTAATATTATCGTTTCAGTTGGGCTGCCAACAAACGGGATCAAAGATAACCAGGGCTATTTCGACAGAATATCGCAATGGCTCATTGGAAGATTGGAAGCGCTTGGGATTTCAGGCCTTCAGCAAGAGGGAGTATCTGATCTGGTATTTGAAGATAAAAAAGTGGGTGGATCCAGTGTCCACCGGACGCAGGATTATCTTTATTATTCAACGACACTGCTGGTAGAGCCTAACATCGACCTGATGGAAAGATACCTTAAATATCCGCCCCGGGAGCCGGAATACAGAAACGGAAGATCGCACTCAGATTTTGTAGGCAAACTGCCCTTAAATTCACCTGGCATTAAACCGGAGAATTTGTTACAAGACCTTGAAGATTCAATTTCCGAGTCCCAACTTTATAAATTGATATAGTTGTATCCTATAGAGATATGCTTCAAATAGGATGACCTTCTGAAGACAGTCAATTCTCACCACCCTTTCAACCTTCCTTTCGTAACTGTTTCTCTATCTTAAAAAGCCATTTGTGTGTAGCGATCAGCTCCTCCATATCAAGAGGCGGAGGGGATCCGGCAAGCGCGTTTTCTATAGTCATTCGAATTTCTTCCCGGTGACCTTTATCCTGTCCTTTGGTTTTAAAACTCTTCTTATCGGGATATACTCTGGAAATGCGAAAGTCCTCTAAAATCGCAGTTTTCCCATCACCCCAGACTTCGAAATGTTCCTTAGGATATTGAGGTGCACCCTTCGAGGTATAAAGTAGATTGAACACCCCCTTCGAACCGAAATCCAGATGAACTGACAGATTTTCATCAGTCATTTCTCCGTCAATTGGAATTCCGCTGGCGGTAAAACTATGTGGCTCGGCTTTCATCCAGTTCAAAGCAAAGTGAAGGAAATGGCAACCTTCCCCTATCCATCTACCTCCACCTATTTGGATATCCTTGAGCCAGTGATCAGCAGGTAGTGTACCGGCGTTGACGCGAAAGAGAGGAAAGGTCGTGCCGTTATTAAAGTGTTTTTTTAAGAACGAAACATGTGGAGAAAAGACGCGGTTAAAGCCCACCATAAACCAGGGCGAAGGGGCATTTTTTATTACTCCCAACATTTCTGAAAACTCTTCAGAAGTTCTCACCAACGGCTTCTCAACATAGACCATTTTTCCTCTACGCAACGCTTCCATCACCAGAGGACCATGCGAGTCGTGCCGAGTGAGGATAAACACTAAGTTTATAGCTTCGTCCTCCAGTATTTTCTGGGCATCAGTGTATATTTCGGGAATCTGGTATTTTTCAGCTATCATTCTGCCGGAATGCCCGTGGATATCAGCGATTGAGCGTAATTCCACATCGGGATACCTGGGGATTTCTGGCAGGACAAAGCTTCTGGCAAAACTTCCAGCCCCGATGAGTCCGATCCCCAGTTTCTTGGTAGCTCGTCTTTTAGTGATTTCAATGCGTGGAGATAAATCGGGTTCCGCAGGGTAATTGAGAAGGACTCCCACTGGAAAACTTTTACCTTCCAAAATCATCTCGTAAGCACTCTCCGCTTCTTGAAAATCAAATCGATGTGTAATCAGATCGGATGGCCGAAATTTTCCTTGCGCCATCAAGGATACAACAGCCTCCATGTTTCTGCGTTCGGTCCAACGAACATAGCCTAAGGGATAATCCAAGCCCTTCTCCTCATACTGAGGATCGTACCTCCCTGGGCCATAGGACCTGGAGAAATGAAGCTCCAGATCGCCATGATAAAATGGTTCTCTTTCGAGTTCCAAGCCCGCAACTCCGACCACTACAATCCTCCCCCGATCGCGGAGGAGATAGGGAGACGTTCGCATCGGTTCGTTGGACTGGGTTGCTACAGTTAAGATTACAACATCAGCACCTCGACCCTGGGTCCATTTTTTTACTGCCTCTATGGGATCCTCTTTGCCTAAATGAACCGTTTGATCTACTCCCAATTTTTCGCCCCATTCCAGGGCGTCCTTACGAATGTCCATTCCTAAAACGTTGGCACCGGAAGCCTTCAGCAAGGAAATTGATAGCAATCCGACCAAGCCCAAACCCATTACCACTACGTTATCACCTAAGCGAACTTCTCCTTTCCGAATCCCTTGTAAAGCAATCGCAGAGATAGTAGTAAAGGCTGCATCTTCGAACGGTATTGAATCACAGAAAGGAACGCAGAGATTCTTAGGTACAAGTACAGCCTCACTGTGAACAGCATAGTCAGCCCCACCACATGCAACATACATACCTGGACTCAGATCATCCACTCCCTCCCCGACGGCGAGTATAATCCCAGCACTGCTATACCCCATAGGTTTCCAATCTTCAAGCTTACCTTTAACTTTCTTCCAGGTGGTAAGAAAACCCTCTCGTTTAACATTCTCTACGACTTTCTTAACTTGATCCGGCCTGGCGCGTGCTTTTCCAATAAGACTTTTACGACCTACGGTGGCAGTAGCACGCTCGGTTCCAACGCTTATTGCAGAAGCACGAGTCTGCACCAGTACCATTCCCGGAGCAATGGTTGGAGGTGGAACCTCAACCAAACGGACTTTGCCGCTTTTGAAATCTTGTATCACCTGAAGCATAAGTATAGACCTTTAAGTGGTAATTGAACAATCAACGGAATAATTTATGGGACACTCTCCTTGAAAACAGATGAAAATCTCTACATTTTCACCATCAAGATCAGGCAATTTGTTAATTATTTACTCAATTTATAATAGAGGTTATCCCCTGAAAGAGAACCTTCAGAATCGCCAATCCCATTTACGACAAGTTCAAGGTTCCTACCCCAATAATTACAAAAAGAATATATCAGAGGTAGTCTTTAAGTTAATTAGAAGATATTCCAAAAAAGTTAAGAAATAGATTTGACTTTTGCAAGAATTATCGGTGTTAACTTATCCTCATAATTTTTTTAGCAATTGATTTGCCTTTTTCTCAATCATTCAGCATTAGAACGAAAAAAGCACAGAAATATCTTGAAAATTATATTTCTTATTCACAACTTAATTAGTTATTTTGTTAATTCCGAATATGCACTCCTGCAGTAGCATAGGAAAGTACCTTTTAGATATTAGATAGACTGAAAGAGACAATCATGTGGTATCGTATCAAGACCGGCATGCTCGCCTGGATAATTTTCCGGTTGACCGGACTGGCACTGGTGGTGTATCTCTTCATGCATATTCACGTTATCAGTAACCTGAGCGATCCCTCAAAATTCGACCAGACCATGGAATTCCTCGGTTCCCCGCTGTTTCGTTTCCTGGAAATCGGTTTGTTAGCAGCAATTATTGTACACGCCTTAAACGGAATACGCATTCTCATAGTCGATTTTGGCAAGGGAGCTTTAGTGCAGGCAAAACTCTTCTGGATATTATTCGTGATCGGGTTGGTTTTATTACTGGCGGGGAGTTACCCCATGATCTCACACATATGGCATTCATAGGAATATCCTAAAGTGAGTCAACTCAACAGAAACAAGCTCAAATTTGGGGAGATGGTTAGATGAATGGAAGCGATAGCGGAATCAGATCCGGCGGTGCTTTCTGGTGGTTGTTTCAGAGGGTTTCCGGGGCATTTTTGCTGTTAGCTCTGTTAGTGCATTTCTGGGTACTGCACTTCTTCCCGGCAGAAGGTGGAGCTATCACATTCCAGACAGTGATGGCGCGATTGCAGCATCCGCTATGGAAAGCCTTCGACATGCTATTTTTAGTTTTCGCCATTTATCATGGTATGAATGGAGCACTGTTGTTAGTACACGACTATATAAAAAGATCCGGATTCAGGTTGGTGGTAATCGGTCTGCTCTGGATCGTAGCGATCTATTTACTGATTCTGGGTTCGATCACAATTATGGGAATAAGCGCAGGTGGGATTTAATGGCAGATAGACTATTACATAAGTTCGATGCCGTAGTCATCGGTTCCGGTTTAGCGGGACTCAGGGCTGCGGTAGAGCTATCGGGCAAATATGAAACCGCAGTCATCTCCAAGGTATTCCCCACACGTTCGCATTCGGGTGCTGCCCAGGGCGGAATCGCAGCTTCTTTGGGCAATCTGGATGATGACAACTGGGAATATCACATGTTCGATACGGTCAAAGGTTCGGACTACTTAGGAGACCAGGACGCTATCGAGAAGTTAGTTCGAGAAGCTCCTGACGTGGTATATGACCTGGAGCACTTAGGTGTACCCTTCTCCCGCACTGAAGACGGTCTGATAGCGCAGCGGAAATTTGGGGGACATACACTTGAATTCGGCAAAGAAGCGGCACTGCGCGCATGTTATTCCGCCGATTATACCGGGCATGTACTCCTGCATACCCTGTATGAACAATCCCTAAAGAATCATGTACGTTTCTTCAGTGAATTCGAAGCTCTGGATATTCTGATAGATGATGACGATTGTCAGGGATGTGTAGCCTGGGATATCAGGAAGGGGGGATTACACATTTTTCATTCGCGCGTACTAGTTTTAGCCACTGGCGGTTACGGACGAGCTTTTAAGATTACTTCCAATGCTCACGCCAATACCGGAGATGGCCTGGGTATGATATTGAGGAACGGATTACCTCTACAAGATATGGAATTTGTTCAGTTCCATCCCACGGGTCTCTGGAAGCAGGGTATTCTGGTAACAGAGGGAGCGCGCGGAGAAGGCGGTTATCTAAAAAACGGTCTGGGCGAACGCTTCATGGAGAAATACACGCCAACGCTAATGGAACTGGCACCGCGGGACGTGGTGGCGCGTTCCATGCAGACTGAAATCGATGAAGGTAGGGGTATCGACGGCAAGGATTACATCCATCTCGATATCACGCACTTAGGGAAAGAAAAAATACTCGAGAGTCTGCCGCAGATATACGATTTGGCTTATAATTTTGCAGGCGTAGATTGTTTTAGTGAGCCTATTCCTATTCAGCCAACGGCGCATTATTCCATGGGTGGTATTCCCGTAGACAACGACTGCCATGTAATAAAGGATGCTAAAGCGCAAAAGATAACTGGACTATATGCTGCTGGTGAGTGCTCCTGTGTATCAGTGCACGGCGCTAACAGGTTAGGGACGAATTCATTGCTTGAGGCGGTAACTTTCGGGCGTATTGCCGGGCGTTCAGCTCGGGCCGATTTACCCAATATCACCTATCATGATTTACCTGAAAATCCGAGGGGGAGGGCACAAGCCGAGATCGATAAATTTCGAAATTCTACTGGCGCTGAAAAGGTGGCGGTTATTAGAAATGACCTGCAGGAATCCATGATGGCTCGCTGCGGCATATTCAGGAACGAGAAAGATCTCAAGGAGCAGCTTACTCTTGTTCTGGATCTGCAGGAGCGGTTCAAGCATATATCCATAGATGATAAGGGGATGATATTCAACAGCGATCTCATGGAGGTGATTGAACTCGGGCACCTCCTGGAATTTTCCGAACTGATTGTCGCCGGCGCCCTGGGAAGGGAGGAGAGTCGCGGCGCGCATTACCGGAAGGATTTCACCAAACGCGATGACGAGAACTGGTTGAAACATACGTTAGCCTGGCGTAAACCGGAGGGAGGCGTTGAATTCGACTGGCGTCCGGTCGTAATCACAAGGTTTCAACCGGCGGAAAGGAAGTACTGATGAAGGTAACGTTTAGAATCAGACGTTACGACCCTGCTGATGGCTCGTCCAAGCCACAATATCGGGATTACGAGGTGGAAACATCCCCCGGCATGACTGTTCTGGATGCCTTAAATGAGATTAAATGGCAGGTAGATGGGACTTTAACCTACCGTAAAAGCTGTCGTTCAGGGATCTGTGGTTCATGCGCCATGAAAATACACGGTTTGAACCGGCTGGCGTGCGAAACGCAAATAGAACCTTTGAAAAAGACAACAATAGTCATAGATCCGCTTCCCGGATTTACGGTGATCAAAGACTTATGCATCGATCTGGATCCCTTCTTCAACCAATTAGAGAAGATAAAACCCTATCTAATCAACGATGAACCGCCACCGGATCGTGAGCGAATTCAGTATCCTGAAGAGTTCAGGATGATTTCCGATCCCGGAGCCTGT
>CBDUWK010000143.1:0-6077 GCA_965370905.1 uncultured bacterium
GTTGAGCTAAGGGCGCAAAGGGGAAATTTAATATAAAAACAAAACTACTACTTTCCAAGAATTTATCTGAGATAATATTATCGTAGTGTCGTTAAAACTCATTTGATTATTAAGCGAATCCCGTAATTGTACATTACAGTTACCCCCGAGGGGTGATTGAATTGCCTCAGCATATTTTTCGAGATTTCCTTGATCTCAATCACTAAAAATTGTAAATTAGCTGTTCAACCATCACATTAGTGAGCGTGATATAGTAAACTGGAGAATCCCTGATGGAAAACCTGATTTATTTGGATAACGCGGCTACAGCCTGGCCTAAACCCGATAACGTTTATAAGCATGCAATTGATAATTATCGCCAGACCGGCGTAAATCCCGGTCGCAGCGGCTTCGATTTGGCTATAGAGGCCGGCAACATCATCGAAGATCTTAGGATGCGTCTGACCAAGTTTTTCGGTGGTGATGAAGAAGTGCCGGAACGCCTCTGTTTTGGATATAACGCTACTGATGCTCTGAACCTCATCATCCAGGGTTTGTTGCAAGAGGGCGATCATGTCATAACCACCAATCTCGAACACAACTCAGTTATTCGACCTGTCAATCACAAAGTTAGAGATGGTGGCGTTGAGGCGACCTATCTGCCATTTGACAGCAAAGGCTTCATCGGACCGGACGATGTGAAAAAAGCCATAAAATCGAATACAAGGTTGGTGATCATCAATCATGGGTCGAACGTATTGGGCACAGTCCAGCCATTGAAGGAAATAGGTCAGGTCTGCAAGGAGAAGGGAGTACTATTCGCCACGGACTCTGCGCAGACTGCTGGCGTGATCCCTATCAACATGAAAGAGATGAATCTCGACGTTCTGGCTTTCACCGGTCATAAATCTCTGATGGGATTTACCGGTATCGGGGGTATATGCGTGCGCAAGCATTTGGAGATCGCCCAGACTCGCAGCGGAGGCACAGGAGTCCGCTCCGCCTATCCCTACCACTTGGAAGAGTACCCCTTCAGGATGGAATACGGTACACCCAACATGGTCGGCATTGCTTCGTTGTGGGCCGGTCAGGATTTTATAGAAGAGAGAGGATTAGATAACATCCACAGACAGGAGATGGAATTGGCGCGGAGGCTGGTGAATGGTTTCCGCGAGATAAAAGGTATCCACATTTACGGCTGTGAGGATATGGTGAACCATCTCTCGACCATCACCATCAACATAGAGAATTTTGAATCCGGGGACGTCGGTATTATCCTGGATGTAGATTTCAATATAGCCACCAGAACCGGCTTGCACTGCGCACCGTTGGTGCATCAGCAGATTGGCACGTTGGAGGGGCACGGCGGGGTTCGTTTCTCCATAGGCGTTTTTAACACCGAACAAGATATAGACAAGGCTATAGAAGCGGTAGCGGTGATCGCCAAGAGCAGGAGGAAGTAAATTATAGCTGGGGGATATTACTATTAAATGAAAGTCGGAATTATACTCAATTCCGACTTTCTTATTTATTACAAGCGCAATCTATACCAGGGATAAACTGCGCCTTTACATTTTTAACATCTAAGCGTAATTATGAATGGATTGTCTTAAGCTAAATCCTTCTACGGTCCCCATTCCGGCATTTCACCTGTTTGCAGTGCCTGTTCCGTTCCATTTTGTATCATCTTCTGCTTGCGAGAATGCAGTTCGCTTAAGCTTTTCTTCTCCTCAGCCAGTCTCGCTTCAATAGCCTTAATACGCTGTACTTTTCTGCGCACTTTGGCTTCAAAGAGTTGAGTTACCAATTCTTGCGACCGAACATGCAGGCGTTCCTTTGCCTTTATCGCTCTGGTCTCGTGGTATTGTATCTGAATTTCTTTCAACTCCTCGCCGATCGCGGCAGCTTCGGTTGCTTGGGCATCATGGTGCGCTTCGTCAGCGGATCGCTGCCTTTTGACGTCTTGCATCTGTGCTTCATGGTGAGCCTCCTGAGCAGATCGCTGCCTTTTTACGTCCTGCTTCTGCGCCTCATGACGAACATCCTGAGCAGACCTCTGCCTTTTTACATCCTGCTTCTGCGCTTCGTGACGAACTTCCTGAACGGACCTCTGCCTCACCGTATCCTGTTGCGCCGCATCGTTATTAACTTCCTTGGCGATGGATACTTGAGGCCAAATTATCAAAACAGCTAATATAAGCGGAAATACGCTTATGCATTTTAATGATTTCATGATTTTCCCTCCTGATTATGAGTAAATTCACACCTTTCTGAGGGGTTATACGCTGTTATTCCAAAAAAGTTGCTTGTCCCCCCGCAAAGACTTAGAAAAAACTTGACTTTCAAGGATAACTTGGCTATACTGAAGCATTGAATTACCAATTAACTCAGGCGGCCTTTAATGGGCACATCAAGCAATTCTACCAGTTGGAACGATGATTCACCTCTAAAGGAACTGGACCCCAAGAGAAAGATCTTTGCAGTTGCCAGCGGAAAGGGCGGCACGGGCAAATCCACCTTTTCCATTAACCTCTCTCTGGCGCTGGCTACCCTCGGGCACGAGGTGGTCTTGGTCGATGCCGATCTCGGTGGAGCAGACGTCTCTAACCTGCTGAGTATTGCACACCCGCGTTATACCATGCAGGATTTCATCCAGGGCAACGTAACTTACCTCTCCGAAATTCTCGAACCGACACCCTCACCGCGACTGCGTCTGATATTGGGTGGATCAGACATCATATCCATCTCTAATCCCTATTACCAGCAGAAATTGAAGCTGATTCGCAACATCTCCCGGCTGGATGCGGATTATATCATAGTCGATCTTGGTCCGGATATCACTTTCAATAATCTGGATTTCTTCAACTCGGCGCCGCTGGGCTTCCTGGTAACGCAGAACGTGGATACCATCATCTTAGGGTTCTACCGCTTCCTGAAAGCTGCCTTCGTGCGCAAATTGAAGCAGGAGTTCAAGGGTGATGCTTTCATCATGAACATCATCAACGATTTTCAGAACAAAGGGTGGACCCATTCGCGCAGCAACATCGTGCATACCATCCGCGCCGCCAACCGTGATCTCCACGATCAGCTGGATGCATGTCTGGCCAGCTTCCAACCCAAGCTGGTGTTCAACATGGTGAAGTCCGATGCGGCCAGGAAAACCGCCGATCAGATGTTCAGCTTTATACTTGAAAACTTCGGTTTCAGACTGCAGACTGCGGGTTTTCTGCCCCGGGATGCCGAGGTTGAAAAAGCTTATGCGCGCGGCGAACCGTACGTGCTATCGTATCCCAAGGGACAGACTACCAGAGGTTTTTTTGATATCCTCTGCTCCTGCGGATTGAATAATACCTCAGATAATCGACAAGTGACCAACTTCGCCGAATTCAGCAAGCTGTTGAAGGCGGAAGCGCAGAACTGGCAACTTATAAAGGTATAAGCACTATGAACGAAGAAAAACCGAAAACTTACCAGGAGCGCGGCTCCGACCGCCGCCAGGTTTACATAGATCCCAAAGATCTCCCCTTCCCCGACCGCAGGAGGGGCGACCGGCGCGTCTACTCACCCGAGGAACGTGAGGAAATACTGAAACGGATTGACAGCAACGAAGATGGAGATTGATTTTTCTCCATTTGTCTGAGTTATAGAGGGCGGCGCGCTAAGCGCCGCCTTTTTTATGCTGAAAAAGCGCACACTCCCCCCATACCACTTGACAAATGGAGAAAAGATGGTTATCTTAGAGGAGTCAAATAGCTGGTACGTCAAGACGCAGCTTCAGTGAGGATTCCTCATTCGAAGGGCTTTTGAATTTTAAATTTGCATTTTCCAATCCGCAATTTGCATTGAATTGATGTTATCTCCTGAATCCATGAAACCGCAGGGTTTGGCCATTCGCGATTATTGGCATGGCGATGAGGATGCCCTGATCATCATGCACGGCGATGACGGCGAGGACATGGAGGTCCCCGCTGCGGTCTATTTCCGTGAATATCACGACTGGCCGCTACTGGAACGCACCGCGGTAGATCTCTGCTGTGGGCGAGTCCTGGATCTGGGCGCCGGAGCGGGCTGCCACAGTTTGGTCCTGCAGGAACGCGGTCTGGAAGTATGTGCCATAGACATCTCGCCGGAATGCGCAGATGTGATGAAGGAATGCGGCGTAAAGGACGTTCACCTGGCGAATGTATTCGACTTCGAAGCGGAGCCCTTCGAAACCATTCTGATGATGATGAACGGGATCGGTTTCGTAGAGACTTTGGACGGTTTGGATAGCTTCCTGAAATACATCAGCCGCCTGGTCAAAACAGGCGGCCAGATTCTTCTGGATTCCTTCGACGCACGGACTGAACTCGATCCGCGGGAAGCAAGAGCCATCATCAGCCAACACGACGATGATTACTACTTCGGTGAGGTTGAACTCTGGCTGGAATACAAGGATTATCACGGTCCCAAGTTCGGCTGGCTGTATGTGGATACGGAAACGCTGAAGAAATACGCAAAGAAAAATGGTTGGGGTTGCCGCATCGTGCAGCAGGAGGAGGATGGGGCTTATTTAGCTCAGTTGACGAGGATCTGATATAGGGATATATCTCCATCACTCCGGTTTGTATTCCACACCCGCCGCTTTACAGAAACATTCCATGTGAATCTGCCCGCCCCGGTGCAGAATGGTATCTCCCAGTTCCGAATCCTTTTTCATGCTGGCAGTGCAGGGAAAGGCGTGCCAGTAGTGGCTGACTTCGAACTGCAACTCTTCGTTTATATCATACCCCTGCAGGCTGTGAGCAACGTAATGACTATTTCCGCAGGGAGCTGAAATCTTCGCCGCCGCTTTGGCGATGCGCCCGTCCATGGCTTCGATTACAGCGACCGGCTTCCCGATCCGGAAATACTCGATAAATTTATCTATAGTTTGACCACTACCAAGCGTAAGATTGCAGAATGGTTTGGGAACGGCTACTTCCAAACCGAATTCCTTCGCTTTCTCCTTCAACTTTCCCTTAGCCCATCGTGATACCCATTCCGGCGCTTCAACAGGCGCAATGATAGCTTTACCTCCGGCTTTGGCGGAATTTTCCGGCAAATCAATTAGTATCTCTTCGTGGATCTGGATGGCTATTAAAACGTCGTGGGGAGGTAATTTTTCAAGAAGATATCCGGACGAGTCGTCCAGCAATTCCGGCATGAGTGACGGCAGACGGATTATTCCGGCAATATCATCACCGAAATCCGGCACCCGCCAGTCGCGGCAGTGAACGCAGCGATCTCCGCAGCCGGTGCAGAAGTCGCGCTCATTGCGGAGGTGTTTTATGAAGCGGTCTGCCCAGGAGCTGTCAAATTCCTTATCGAAAGGGCCTGGAGGTTGGTCAGCATCTTTGGGTTGGGAACAGACTATAAGTGCCTTCAATTGGTGCCCATCTAAATTCAGATTCGATCCGGGTTGAACTGTTACTGTAAGAAGGTCTCCGTGACGTCCACCGCGTCGTTTTCCCCGGGCTTCATGTATTCGATACGATGGGGATCGATTCGGTAGACCACAAAGTCAGGATCGTCAACTCCATTCCAGTAATTTTGGACGGGGTAATTCGTCTCCTCAACAGCACTCTTCTTCTCATCACCGACGGCTTCAGAAGCCTTACCGGCCATACGGAGATAACCGGTTCCTTCATCTGTCTGGAGGAGCGCAACCCATTCGACGGAGTTATGTCCTTCGATTTCCGCAGCTTTCCTGGTTTTACGCGAGGTCCCGATATAGAAACCCTGCGGAGTGACCATGAGAGTAACCGGCCGCACGCGGGGATTTCCTTCAGAATCCTTGGTCGCCAGAAATGCGGTAGGGAATTCCTGCGCGGCGATGTAAAGTTTGATTTCATTTAGGATATTGTCGGGCATAGGCGTTTCCAATTTTATCATGGACTAACGTGTTAAAGTAAACCCACAGCAAAGCTGTGGGGTAAAAGGGCAGGGTGACGAGGAACAATGCTTTCTGCTGTCCGAGTGCATGCGATTGATTTGAGATTATCACACTAGGTGTTTAATCTCTACTTTGTCGTCCCATTTATTCTTGAGATACTCTGCGACAAGCCTTCTATGGCAGT
>CBDUWK010000144.1:0-6038 GCA_965370905.1 uncultured bacterium
GTTTGAAAAGTCTTCTGTTGACGATGGCAGCGGCTTTGCTTTATGGGAAGTTGAAGGCGATCCTCTGGATCAGTTCTTCGAAGGCATGGACTTGAGCCAAGCTGCCACGGTTAGTGAATTCGCCCTGCTGGGGAATTACCCCAACCCCTTCAATCCGACGACAGTTCTCAACTACCAATTGCAAGCTACAACTCGCGTAGACCTATCGGTTTACGATATATCCGGACGGAAGGTAGCGGAGCTGGTTGAAGGTTATAGAGAAGCAGGGATACATGAAGTGAAATTCGATGCATCCAACCTTGCTTCAGGTGTATATATCTATCGGCTTGAGGCGGGAAAGTTCAACGCCAGCGGGAAGATGGTGTTGATGAAATAGTTGCTGGTTGCTGGCAGCTGGCGGCTGGACGGAATCGCACTTTTAATCCGTGTGATCCGTTAAATCAGCGTAAATCCGTGATTAAGACATTAGAAAGGTCATATCCCGACGGGTAGGGCGCCAAAGGCACGGCTACGCCGGTGCAAAGTCCCCCTTTGGAGCAAGACCTGACACGACGTTAAACAGACAAATATAGGCAGGAAAAAATCATGAAAAAGCTAACTACACTATCAAATGTGATACTGTTAAGTATCATCACATTATTGTTGGCATCCAACCTCGTCGGAGAAACCGTAGAAATCGATAAATATCAGCTTCTTCAGGATAAGCTTAAATCCCCACCGTATATTGGCCCTACGGATGATCCGCCGCCTCAACCAGTCATCCCTGTTGCCGAATGGGAGCCTGCGACCGGTGTTCTCATCGCTTACCCTCTGTGGATTCCCCTTGAATTGGTCGCCGAATTAGCTGAGGATATTGAAGTAATGACTGTACTCCAGAATGAAGAGATGATGCAGCAGGCACTTAACGATTATATGCATGCAGGCGTTGATACATCAAGTTGCACATTCCTGTTCTCAGGACCTGGATTTGTATGGCCACATACCAGGGATTATGGACCGTGGTATATCTTCAACGGTAATGATGAATTGGGAATAATTGACCATTATTACTGGGGTTTTGATCATATCCCGGGACTCGTTGGAGATACTCTGGGAATTCCGGTTTATAGCACCGGGATGGAAACAGAAGGTGGCAATTATATGACGGATGGATTTGAGAGAGTCTTTCAAGAAGAATGGATTCTCATAGAAAATCCGGGAATGACCGTAGCGCAGATAGATCAGATATTCGAAGATTACCTGGGGATAACCAGCAACATAATTACTGATCTTGTGGGACTCCATATCGATACCTGGGCGAAACTATTGGATCCGGGACGGATTATAGTCATTCAGACTGATCCTGTCAATCCCACCCGTGAAGCGATGGTCGAATACATGGAATCCCTAATGAGTGCCTACGGCCGTCCCTACGAGATAATCCGGATTCAGGGATCGGGTTATTCCAACACGCTGATTCTAAACAATAAGGTTCTGGTTCCATTGTTCGATAGCCCGGATGACTCCATGGCATTGGTGACCTTTGAACAAGCTATGCCTGGATACGAAGTGCATGGTTTTTACTATCCTACCTTCAGCTCAGGTGATGCTCTGCACTGCCGCACGCACGAAATGGCAGACCGTTACATGCTGAGGATAGTGCATGTGCCTGTACATGATTTAGAGAACACCGGTGGCGGCTACTATCTCGAAGCACACATCCACGCCTACAGCAACGAGCCGTTGATCGGCCCGCCGGTCATTATGTGGAAAACCGAAAGCGGGACTTACAGCCCGGTGGCAATGACTTATCAAGGAGATGACATCTACTACGGAGAGATACCACAGCAACCGGACGGAACTGACATATATTACTACCTTGAGGCTGAAGATGGATCGGGGAGAGTTGAAAATCACCCTTACATCGGGCCTGGGAATCCACACCATTTTTATGTAGGTCCGGATACCGAAACACCGGTGGTTGATTTTCGTCCACCGCAGACGCTACTGGTACCAGAATGGCCTTATACTTTCACGACGTATGTTTTAGACAACCGCTGGATAAGTTTGGTAACGCTGGAGCACTCAATAAACGGAATTCCGCAGGATGACGCGGATATGCCGCTGGAAGAACCTTACGCGGTTTATTACACCGGAACGCCTACAAGCACAGTGCAGCCTGGGGATATCATAGAAATCATGGTGAAGGCTGTGGATACTTCTGTAAATCTGAATACCACCTACAGTCCGTATTATACCATATCTGTAGAAAGTGCCCCGGATGTTACCGTTGCCCTGACTTACAATTACGGCTCACCGGTACCGGCCGGAGGTGGTTACCTCAACTTTGATGCCTCCCTGCAGAACAATGAAATCTCTTCGGTTGATTTCGATCTGTGGGTGGAGATTCCACCGGAGGTGACGCCTCCAGACGTTCCCAACCGAAGTTTAACTTTCCCGAGCGGTTTCTCTATCGTTCGTCCCGGCATGGATTGGCCGATTCCTGCCGATTGGCCTGCAGGTAACTATGACATGATCTGGAATGTGGGTGATTTGTCCAGTCTTACGGTCTGGGCATATGATAGCTTCCCATTTGAGAAATCTACGGACGACGACGGCAGCGGTTCCGTTCTCTGGGAAGTTGAGGGCGATCCCTTAGATCAGCTCTTTGAGGGCATGGACTTGAGCCAAGCTGCCACAGTTAGTGAATTCGCCCTGCTGGGGAACTACCCCAACCCTTTCAATCCGACGACAGTTCTCAGTTACCAACTGCAAGCCGCAAGTCGCGTAAACCTTGCAGTTTACGATATATCTGGACGGAAAGTAGCGGGACTGGTTGATGGTTGGAGAGATGCAGGAATCCATGAGGTAACGTTTGATGCTTCCAATCTTGCTTCGGGAGTATATATCTATCGACTTGAGGCTGGAGACTTCACTGCCAGCGGGAAGATGGTGCTCATGAAGTAATGTTTTAAATAAGGTTCGGGGCTCGAAGAATGACCTCGCCAGACGATCTCGACAACGATACATCGCAAAATCTGTGAAGTAAAATACAAAAAGGAGATGCATCCATGAATCGGTCAAAAAACACTCTGAAGATGATACTTTTCTGTATCGTCATAGTTCTAATCGCGTCCAATCTTGCCGACGCAGTCGAAGAATTTAACAAATCAGAAATGCTTCAGCAGTCGCTCAAATATCCCCCTCCGGGGATTGGACCGACAGATGATCCACCGTTAGGACCTATCATAGCCGTGGCGGAATTTGAACCGGCAACAGGAGTGTTGATCAGGTATCCTCTCTGGATACCAGTAGAACTCGTCGCGGAGATGGCTGAAGATGTGGAAGTGATGACGGTGGTCAGCAATGAACAGACGATGCAGGAAGCGCTTCAGGATTATATACGTGCCGGTGTTGATACGTCTAACTGCACCTTCGTATTTTCGTTTAGATTGATTTGGCCGCATACCAGGGATTATGGGCCCTGGTACATTTTCGATGGCAATGATGAACAGGGTTTAATTGACAACGAATACTTCATGTACCCGCCCTTTTCGATTACAACCAACTGGGTCCCTCGAATCGTGGGCAACTACCAGGGAATCCCGGTGTATAAGACCGGAATTAGAAATGAAGGCGGCAATTACATGACCGATGGTATGGGCAAATCGATCGTAACAAACTGGCTTAATGCCTGTAATCCCAACACCCCCACAGAAGAGCTGATAGAGATATATGAGAATTACCTGGGAATTGACACTTTTATTTTAACCGGCGCTCCCCTCGGGGGCGTTCATATCGACATGTGGGCAAAATACCTCGACCCCGGACGTATCATCGTGATCGATCCGGTTAACCCCAACGCAGAACTCGAAGAATGGGTTGATTATTTTGAAACTCTGATGAGTTCTTATGGTCGTCCTTATGAGGTGCTGCGGGTGCCGGGAGTGGGGTATTCCAATGCCTTGATCTTAAACAATAAAGTGCTGGTTCCTCAGTTCAATTGGGCCACCGACTCTATAGCTCTGGAAGCTTACCAGGATGCCATGCCCGGTTATGAAGTTCTCGGTTTTTACTACCCTACCTTTAGCGATGGGGATGCCCTGCACTGCCGTACACACGAAATGGCGGATCGTTACATGCTGCGGATCGTTCACGTTCCCGTGCACGACTGTGAGAACGATGGCAGCGATTATTATCTTGAAGCAGACGTCCACGCTTACAGCAACGAACCGCTGATCGGGCCGCCAGTCATTATGTGGAAAACCGAAGGGGGTACTTACAGCCCTGTTGTTATGACCTTTGTCGGGGATGACATCTACTACGGAGAGATTCCTCAGCAACCGGACGGCACGGACACATATTACTACCTTGAAGCGGAAGATGGATCTGGTAGAGTTGAGAACCACCCTTATATCGGTCCCGGTAACCCGCATCATTTCTATATGGGACCGGACAGCGAAGCGCCGGTGGTTGAATTTGAACCACCAGCCCGAGTTCTCGCGTCAAGTTGGCCTTTAGCTTTGACAACCTATGTCCTGGACAATCGCTGGATAAGTTCGGTAACGTTAGAACACTCAATAAACGGAATTCCTCTGGATGACACGGATATGCCGCTGGAAGAACCGTACGCGGTTTACTACACCGGGACTCCTACGAGTACTGTCCAACCTGGGGATATAATTGAGGTCAGGGTGAAGGCGATTGATACCTCCGTTAATCAGAATACTACCTATAGTCTTTATTACACCATAACTGTAGAAGGTGTTAGTGATGTCATTGCAGCACAACCATCGTATGGTGTATCCCCCAACCCCTTCAATCCGACGACAGTTCTCAGCTACCAGTTGCAAGCTGCAAGTCGGGTTTCCCTCGGGATATATGACATCTCAGGGCGACTCATCGAGTCGCCCCTGCAAAACGCCTGGCGGAATGCAGGTGTACATGAGGTGACGTTTGATGGATCGAATCTTGCTTCGGGCGTGTATATCTATCGACTTGAGGCGGGAGAGTTCAACGCCAGCGGGAAGATGGTACTGATGAAGTAGGAGGAATATGATGATCAGGAAGGCGATGATTTTGGTGGGGACTATTTGGGGGATAGCTGCTCTGGCGCAGCTATCAGGTCCACTAAGCGGGACGTTGGGACCCGGGAGTTACACTGTATTAGGTAATTGCTGGGTGAACACCGGCAATACTCTAACCATCCAGCCGGGAACAACTCTCATATTTACAGGACATTACAGTTTAACTATCAACAGCTATGGGACACTGTACGCAGTGGGCACAGTCCAGGATTCTATTGTGTTCACTCGTCAAAATCCCGACACATCCTGCGATTGGAGTGGGATTCGCTTCCAATACGGATCCTCATCCAGCAGCACCCTCTCATTCTGCTTACTGGAATACGCTAGATACAATATCTCCCCGAACCACAATGGTGGCGCTCTGTACATCCAAGGTCCAGGGATAACTATTACACATTGTACAATCGCCAATAATTACGCCACGGGTGGAGGCGGAATTTACATTAATGTAGCGCCTGTGACCATCTCCGATTGCATCTTTATCAATAATTCATCCGGAAATGGAGGAGGTCTCTACATCAAGTGGAGCTCAGGCGTGTCGGTCAGCGACTGTATTTTTGCGAGGAATTCATCGACGAACACGTGAGTGAGCACTTGTGGAGGCGGCGGGATCCGCTGCGAAGGCTCGACTAACTGCACATTTACCAATAATCTCCTGATTGCCAACACTGCGCTTCACAAGGGCGCTGGTTTTCTGAGCATGGACAGCACCAGCGCGCCAATCCTGATCAACAATACAATTACGCGCAACCGTTGCATTTCGGAGAGTGGCTACGATTATGGTGGGGGCCTGATGACAAATTACGGTGGCTCAGCGATCGGTAAGAACAACATTGTCTATGATAACTATGCCTTCTCTGACCCCAACATCAGCGGTACAGTAGCCTTCACCTACTCTTGTGTGCAGGGCGGTTTGCCAGGAACAGGCAACATCGACACTAATCCCATGTTCGTTCATAATCCACCTGCGGG
>CBDUWK010000145.1:0-5998 GCA_965370905.1 uncultured bacterium
TTTGATTCTGAGTTCATATAACTATGAACTCTTTATGAAGTGAGCATAACGTTTGGGATATATAAAGTTTTTCTGGAACGGAGTGGAAGAAAAATTTGGGTGAAGCCCGAGCTGAGGGCTGAACCGTATATCCCTTGTTAAACGCCCCGACGATTGAAAGGAGGAGATCGCAGCGTGGCCTTGAGTTCAAAAAATATTTTTCGTTCTTACTCATCAGGATAGACTTTCCTCAATTCCAATAAATTTGATTTTTTTCATTTTGAAAAATGAAAGAGGGGTTAGGGGTGATTTTATTTTTTAAAATGTTTTATGTTATTCGACAGTCCATTCTGATTGTATTCTAAATTTGTCATCTGATGACAAATTTATTTTCGCATGATATTGATATGCTGAAACCCAGTCTTTACCTGGCATGGGTTGCCAGCATTTTTCAGGCTGAAAATCAATCGTGACTTCACCATTAGTATTTATTACAGAATATGTACCGCAAATAACTCCACCAATATCATCAACACCAAGGCAAAATTTTCCTTTTATTTCAGAACCTGTTTTTAACGAAGCAATGTCGGGAAATGAAGGTGAGAACCTATAACTTGCTGCATGTCCATTTGCTTTGTAAATTATTTTTTCAATTTCTTTATGACCATTATTATCTGTAAACGAATATTCAACATTATTTTTTTTGTATTTTTTTGATTCGGTAATTTTATCTGATAAAAGATGAATGTCCCGTTCTTCATTCCAAAAAAATGGCAAGGGGGTAAAGGAATACACCGTCTTAAAGCATTTTTGTCCTTCTATATTAATAGGAATTTTCGTTAATTTCATTTTTTCTCCATCAATTTCAAAACTAACTTCAGTTCCTTTAACTGGAACAAATCCTGCTTCTTTTAAATAAATAAATGGGAATCTTTCAACTTCACTCAATTCAGCACCAATTGTGGCGAGAAAGGAATATCTTTTTACATCTGCTTGGTTTTCTTGTAGCCTAATTTTTATTTGTTGTCCACTTTTGAGTGTAATATCAAGAGCGAAAGATATTCCATTTTTAGTATCTTCAAAATTATAATCAAAATCCTGCTCACCCGCAATTTCCCAATCTGCATTTGGTTTCAGATATCTTTTGTCGATGGAAAGGTGTGTGTTGATATAACTTTCTACCTTACCATTGTGATAATAGACAACAACAAATGCCCCCTTGTTATCGTTTTGAACAACAAGTTCAACAGTCTTAATTAGTGGATGATCATCAATACTGATTAGTATGAGCCTACCAAAATCAGTGTGATTGAAATTAAAAGGATTATAAAATTGTCCTTTAGTGTTTTTTTTATACACGTCAGCTGACGTATTATCAGCCCTTAGATATTCTTCCGGGTCAACGACACTAGAATCTAGTTTAACATTGAATCCTGCTAAAAAAATAAAAGCTAATGCTATGATTGTGATAAGGATTATTCCTATAATAATTAAAATTGTTTTTTTAGTTGTCATGATGTTCTATAATATTTTTTAAATTGTTAGCCCCAACCATTCCACCCCCGAATAAATTCGGGGGCATCCCTGCTGTTTCATTTCCTCCTTCTCAAAAGAAATGCTACTGCCAACAAGCCTGCAATTGCGAAGATGGTTTCGAATCCCGGTGTAGTAGTTACCGTCCTGACCTCACTCCATTCACTCTCAGGATAACCGCGTTCCATGTCTACGGCTTTCACTCGCCAATAATAAGTCCCTTCTTCGATATCTCCTGGTGTATAAGGATTGTATGTAAGATATGATGCATCTATCTCCGGTGACCGGAAGCCTCTATCATTGTCAATCTGAATATAGTAACAGGAATCAAGCACATAAGACCACTCAAAGGTGGGAACATAATCTACACTTATTTTATTTGCGGGGGAAATAAGTGCTGGAGATTGGAGAGAAGAAATAGTGGTAATGACAGTTGGTCTCTCTACATTACCTGTATTATCAGTTGCTCTTGATTTTATGGCATAGGAGAAATTGCTATCCCAAGTTATACCGCCGCAGTTGAACGTCCATTCAGTGGTACCCTTAGCCAAAAGCCAGGTTTCGTCATCACCCCAACTATCACCATCCCAATATTTCCTGTCATTGTTGCGTTCGATACACAATTCCACCTTCCTTACTCCAGATCCGGGAGCGTAATCGTAGGCTGTGCCGTAAATTTCAGTCATGCTCTCATGGACTATCTCATCGGCGGAAGGGAGTATTGATGAAACAGGTGGTATGGTGTCAGCATGGCGCATAAGGAAATCTACTTGAACGCTCTCCACGGTTCCATCCAGTGTTACTGTAACAGCGCCGGCTGGGCTGTGATATGTGATACACATAGTTTTCAGCATCTACACTTACCATGTAAACACCTGGTGGCAGGTTTGAAAATGAATAGTTGTCTTCCTCATCGGTGGCTATACTCTGGGCTACAGGTCCATCAATAGCTGCCGATGCTGTGATTGGAGTGCCGTATTTCTCATCTTCTACCTTACCCGTAATTGAACCGTTAATAAGCCGGATTGCAACTGACGTATAATCGTCTTCTTTGGGTGTGATCGGGTCATCGCTCAGCAGTAAAGGCACAGTATCCGCGGTAATTAGCGCCTGACTGGTGATAACCGTTCCTGGAGAAATGTCAGGCTTTGTCGTCCCATCAAAATGAACTTCCCACGTTTCACCGCTTTTCAACTCTTTTCTAAACCAGGTAGGCATACCATCTTCGTTTAAATAACCATCATCCATTACATCTATCTTATCGAAGAAACCGATATCCATGTCACAAATAATGTTTAGATTCGTAAGGGTATAATCCATTCTGTTGGCGAATTTGAGTGTATATATTATAACTTCTCCTCTATCAATTATCTCATCAGGTGCAGATAGTTTGAAGTCATAAGCGGAGTTTGGAATATTGCATACTGTTACAGTGAGCTGTTCTTGATAAATCACCTTGTCTTGCTGCTGTCCATGATAAACTTTACTCCCTTGCTTGAATTCTGATCCTATAACTGTCATTCTGATGCGGTAATCACCATCAGGAATTGTGCTGGTATCGAAGGGAACACCCCATCCATTATCTCCGTTGTAATCGACTCCCATAGTTACCCAATCCGGCTTTTCTGTTGGGTAGGGTCCAGCGTAATCAAGTTTTACGTTTGTTATTATGGGTAAGGTATCTACGAGGGATTTTCTCATTCTAAATGCAATAATTTCTTCAAGAGCTGCAAGAATACGAATTTCATCTCTCACTATCCCTGCTCTCCAGTTACTAACACAAAAAGTAACCTCCTTGGGAGGCCACTCGGCATTACCTGCATTATCTACTGACCCATATCGGAGGGTTCTCATATCGATATAATCTCCTCCATATACGTCAAAAGGCCCGGTATATACATAATTGTAAAGCCATTCATCCCCCCAGTCATACGCTGTATAATCTATACCAGAAACAGGTGTAGATGGGAGAGTGAGTGGAGGAGCATCAGTAGCATCAAATGATATAGTAACTTTTTCATTGAAGCATCCTCTCTCCGGGCATTCCGGGCATTCGCATTCACATTCAGGATCGTCAGGGAGGCAAAGACAGGAGCAAATGCAAACGACCATAGCTGGTGGTTCGCCATCTAACAAGACTGTTGTGTCGGGAGGATATGTATCAATTCTAATATCTGCGGTTTTTTCTGCTTCTTTATTTCCAAGAAAATCTATCGAATAAAAATCGATTCTGTGAATGCCATCGTTACGGTGGTCAGAAGGTGCTTCTATTGTAAGATGATTACCCGTTTCCCAATTTCCACCATCGATTCTGTAATTTGTTATTCTAACTCCTGATGGTGGGTCCCCGTAATCAGTTACAGTTAGGGGAACTGTTATTTCATCTCCTATCACATCTCCACTACCATACCAATCACCATCCGGACAGAAAGTTACAGGTGGCTCGGTATCATCTAAGCCAGGTACTCCTCCGGGACGTAACGAAGGGTCGCCAAATAGGGAATACATCATGCTGTGTTGGATGAAACCCACACCACCAACTTCGTGACCTGGTAAGTTATATTTATTTTGATATGAGCGCATTGCATCTTCATCAAAAACTATCTCAAGCCAATACTCCAGCATAGAACGCCACATATCTCCCAGGCGGTTTCTACCGCTAACACTTGAATGAGGATCAGAATAACCCCTGAAGAATAGTGACTCCAATTCTCCATTTTTATAAAACTGCGCTCCTTTAGTTGCAGCAACCAGACCAACCCAACCAGTTTCTACTCCGCTAGTAGAATTTTTAGCAAATAACTTAGTTTCCGGGTTGTATCTATCATAGTCACAAGTGTCCGGTTGTAGTGGAGCGGGAGGTGGAGGATTTAATATGTATGGGCGTGTTCTAGGAACACGATTGCCGAAATTGTCGAAATCGTCGCAAAAACTCATGTTAGGGAACCTGCCTCCCCCACAGTGATCATCAACCGTTATAGGATATAGCCGGCCATCAACTTCACAACCAGTTATATTATAATAGGTTTCATCCACTATGCGAATCTCTTGAAAAATTACCTTGAGGATGTGACCATCAACTTCCCTATAGGATAAATTAGCTCTAACTGCTTCAAACCTCTTTATTTCTCCAGGAGGTCTACCGGCAAAGCCGCCATCTCTGCATCCGTCTGAAAAAGCAATTGTGAATCTATTGGAATTATTTACTTGGCTGTTGTAATTTGCAACTGGAGAGGAGTGATCATGCCAGGCCAAAAAACCGATATCTTCGAATAGGGACTTTGGACGTGAATCTGTGTAACCATCTGCATTTCTAAATATATTGATTTGGTCCTCAGTTAATCCTGTTCGTCTCATACAATCGGTAAGAGATTCACCGGGAGTGCAGTTACATGCTCGACGATCAGGATGACCACGATCAGGAGTAGTGTTGAAACATTCGCGATGTAGAAAGATACGATACTCGAAATCGTCGCCCAAATAACCCTTTATGTCAACAAAATGTGGGCTGTACAAATGCATCTGTAACCACAATTGTTTCCAGCAAGCAAAAGAACGTTGTGGAACCAATCTGCGTCCGCATCAGCCGTCAGATGCTCATATCTGATAACTTTGGCTACGTAACTTTCGAGCTCTTCAATATCTGATGCCGGAACCCTTCCCACTGCCACATCGGGGTGAATATCCGCGTGATCTGCATTCACACTGTAAGGATCACTTCCACAGCTATCGCTTTTAAGGTGTTCGCCGAAGTATTCATCACCATCAAAATTCCAAGTATTAAACGTACCATCTTCATCGTAGAGGTCGGCATAGTATAGGTCGCTGGGGAAGTAGTAGCTTATGTTTTCTGGTTGATTGGGTTGTTCATGGGTTACCCATCTTACCGGGAATTTATCAACGTCACCGACCAGCATCACGTATTTAATGCTGTGGATCTGGTTATAGTGTTCAATTGCGCGCTTGATCTTTTCTGGTTCGTCTGCACCATCAAAATTATCGTAAATGTGCTCTAAAGTTATCATCTGGGTTGGCATTCCAGTAGCTTCCTTATGGTCAACTAATGGCTGCAGTACAGACGTAAAATTTTCTGGAGCGATAATCAACAGGTCATAATCAGGCGAAGCTTCTGCAAGCGCTACACTGGAAAACAATAACAATGATAGCACCAGTGTACCTATCAGTTTGACTTTAATATTTTCAGCTCCTTCCAAACTACTCTTTTTTCTCATTTTTTTGCCTCTTTTTAAAGTCACATACCCCGTACTTAACAGTAGTTGGCAAAGTATATAAAATATAGCCTCATCTTATATATCTATTATTTTCCTTATGTATGTCTATGTGCCTTGTCATCGTATTCGGTGCTTAATAGATCAGCGGTCGAGAAGAGAGCCTGCCAAGTATTCAAGAAAAAATTCTATCCGATGTTCGACTTCAAGCAGGGGGATAATGTCACTATTGGCAGTTCGGGCAATATTTTAGACTG
>CBDUWK010000146.1:0-5982 GCA_965370905.1 uncultured bacterium
CGTACCAGAATTTTTCGCGGCTGTTCTTCAGGGGAACCGGTTCGCTTCCCTGACGCCTCCTAAATTGGTAAGAACGCCTGAATCTGGCAATGTAGCAATAAATTCGGGGCTCAAGAAGCGTCAATCCCTTCATACTGTTCCAATTAATAAACCGGTTAGCCCCAAGAATATCGGGTCTTCACCTATTGTGAAACATACCAACTCTGAAGCAAGAGATTTTACATCGCTTTCCGATCATCACGGCAATCAGATCATATCTAAACCAGAGTCTATACCGGCTAACGAACAACAGGTTTCTGTTGATTCCAACCTGAAACTGGTTCAGTCTCCAACTTCTAAGGAACCGGTAAACGCTGCGAAAATCTGGGATTATGCTCGCCCGAACTCTAATAATTTGACCGATGGTGTTACCAATAAGTCAAATGTGTTATCGAGAAGTGTCGGAAACAGCATCAGTGGTTCCGTCAAGAATGTAGAGATGACTCGCGACCAGGCTAATATATTGAATGCATCGGTAAACGCCGTTCCTAACCGTGAAACGGATGCTACCATTTCTAATATATTGAATCGACCATATATCGCTCGACCTGGATTATTTTCGAATTTAGAAGTATTGAAGGGAAATAACGGTTTTGTCTCGTCCCATTCGATCCAGGGTGCACCTGAAATCCAACTTCACCATTTCAGAGCAGAAAATCCGGTGCCCGACACTGTCCCAAGACATGCTTCTGAGTCACCTGCGATACCTCACCAGCAACCCGAGATCCGGAATGTTATGCGCGGGAGTGCACTCCAAGTGAATTCTAATAACGGACAAAATCAACATAGTCAGGAATATGCTAACCGTGGATCTGCAACTACTGTAGAAATATCCAACGCAGGAACCGAGAAATCGAGCTCTTCAGGTTCCGACCATAATCGGTCCTCAAGATTTGACAACTTGACTTCATTCAGTACAAAATCAAAGCCTAATAGTAAGGTAACTGTTGAACGAGTAGTAAGAACGGATATAAACAAAAAAAGTATACCCGGAAAACAGAAAAACACCAGCACACAACGAACCGAGAACCTCAGCTTTGCGAAAATATCCCCTGATCTTCAGGCGGGGACAAAGGTGCTGAAATCCAAGTTATCCTTAGGAACCCCGGAAATTGATGAAAAGGTAGAAAAGATACTAAATCTAAAAACCCTGGCTCAGAAGATCCACGCCAAAGCACAATTAATCAAGAAAGACGGTGTAACTGTCCTCGAAGCACGCCTCAATCCTGCCCGCTTGGGGTCGGTTCGCGTACTGGTAGAAGTGCACAAAGAGCAGATGCAGCTCTCGTTCACAGCAGAACGCCATGAAGCGATTGCAGTACTGGACGGTGCTCGTAGTGAATTGGTAAACATTTTAGCAGACCATGGCTACGACCTTAATCAATATAGCGTGGAAGATGAATCCCCTTATGAGAGGTGGGAACAGGTCAACCATGATCAAGAGAAGCAGCAACGCGCTCACGATCACAATAACGGGGACTCGGTTGAGGAACAGGGCGATGATGAGCAGCGTTCTCGAACCCGAAAATTGAGTCTCGGATATAATACCTTGGATTTAGTTGCATAACAAAGTAAAAATTAATCGAAAGGAGGTGAAAAGATGACCTCAAATGTAGGAGGAATCAGCGGTCTCGGAGTAAGTTTTCAAGAGCAGATCCAGGGGGCCAACTCCGCCCTTGGACAGATGGATTTTCTCGAGCTGTTGATGATCCAGCTGAAGTACCAGGATCCCATGTCACCTATGGATAGCCAGCAGTTTGCAGCGCAATTGGCTCAGTTCAGTCAACTGGAACAGATCACTCAGATGAACCAGAATCTCACCGCATCACTGCAAACCGATCTGCTTCTGGCTCAGTCTGTAAACAACACTATGGCTGCCAGCATGATCGGCCAAGGTCTCCTGGCGTACGGAAATCAGGTTGAACTGATTGATGGTCAGGAAATTACCTTGAATTACAATCTTTCAGGTTCTGCCGAAACGGTTACCATCGAGATTAAAAATGAAAATGGTGCCACGGTACGCACTATCGAAGTGGAAGCACAGCCTTCGGGCGAACAGCAGTTAACCTGGGACGGCCTGAATGATGAGGGTGAAGAGCTGTCTGACGGCATTTATACCTTCAGTGTAACGGCAGAGACATCTGGCGGTACATCAGTAGGAACTACAACCTATACTGGCGGGACCATCTCGGGTGTCACTTACGTCGATGGAATGGCCGAGTTCTTAGTGGGATCCATCCTGGTATCTCTTGGAGATATCTACAAAATTTTGCAGCCGTAACACATTAAATTCAAAAGGAGGTGAAAAAATGGTAGATCTGCGCCGAATACAGGAACTGCCGCCCATTCAACAGGGGATACAGGAAGGGAAGAAATCACAACCCCCGCAGAATGGCGAGTTCGCGCAGGTCCTTGATGAGGCAAAAAGACAGCAGGGACAGTTACGTTTTTCCGCGCATGCACTGGATCGTATGACACAGCGCGGCATTGAACTGACACCGAACGAAATGAAGCGCTTCGAAAATGCTGTCCAGACTGCTGCCGATAAGGGTTCGCGCTCCAGCCTGGTGCTGTTGGATGAAAAGGCTTTTGTAGTCTCGGTCGCCAACCGCACTGTGATTACTGCGCTGGATAGCGAAGGATTGAAGGATCAGGTGGTTACCGATATCGATTCTGCGGTAATCATGTAGCATGTTTGCAAGAAAATAAACAAAATGATAACTGAAGAAACAAGGATGCAGAGGAAAGATCAGAGGAAAAGGCTGGACCTCTTTACGAGGGGGCCTTGGGCTTGCCGAACGATCGAAGCAGCCCGGGACAGGATCTCTCCGATTGCAATCCCCAACGTAAGGAGAAACAAATTATGATGCGTGCATTGTTCGCTGGGGTTTCGGGAATCCGAAACCACCAAACTTGGCTGGATGTAATCGGTAATAACATCGCCAATGTCAACACAATCGGCTTCAAGAATAGCCGAGCCACATTTTCCGAAATTCTAACTCAGACTTTGAGGTCTGCAACGGGACCGGGCAGCAATTACGGAGGAACTAATCCCATGCAAGTCGGTCTCGGGACACAGTTGGCTTCCATTGATGTTCAGTTCCAGCAAGGTGCTTTCGAGTCTACTGGCAGCTACACAGATCTTGCTATCCAGGGCAACGGCTTTTTCGTCCTATCCGATGGCAGCCAGACCTACTTCACCCGTTCTGGTGCCTTCAACATCGATGCTGAAGGTTACTTGACCGCGCAAGGTGGTAGCCTGAAAGTCCAGGGTTACATGGCAGATCAGATGGGTGTAATTTCTAATAACCTGACGCCAAACGACATTCAGATCCCATTTGGCATGAAAACACAAGCCAACGCCACTTCTGAGATTGAATTTTACTGCAACCTCGATGCCGAAATGACCGATTCGGATGCTACGCTGGTCAGCTCAGGAACGACTGGTGTGAGTCAAGTGTTGGGACAAGCACTTAATGGCGCCGGTGGAACCCACTCAATCGTCATTTCGGGTGCAAATGCCACCCAAGGTATAGGCACAGGAGCCAATACCTGGTCGGGTGGTGATATGGCCCTCGATACAGAACTGGGAGCGGATGGCCTGAGTATCACCGATCTAACTAACTTCGTGATTACCGTAGATGGTGGAACCGCTACTACTATCGAGGGATTGGTAGAAACCAGTACGGTCGAAAACCTCATCAATGCCATTAACGACCAGGTTTCCGGAGTAACCGCATCCTGGGATTCCGGTGCAGGTGAAGTGGTCCTGACTCGAAACTACTACGGTTCCAATACCAGTGTAACCATGACTGGTGAGATTAATGACGTCGTCTTCGGTGCGTGGACATGGCAGGATGGAGATGCGTCGACGCTGACTGCGGTGGACACCTTTACACCTTCGTACGGAGGTTCCGCCATCGTTACGAATCTGACACTGGAAGCCGATGAAACCAGCGGCTTGATCACAAATATCACCGACATTGGTGGTGGAGGTGTTACTGTTACTGCAGCCGACGGTTTGGCAGCAGGAACTCTAGTTGTGGACACAGACGAAACTGTACATACCACCTCTATCGTTACTTACGATTCGCTCGGTGGTGAACACATTCTTAATTTAAGCTTCACTAAGACAGCCAATGAAAACAACTGGATGTGGAACATTGACGTTGATGATCCGGGGCAGGTCATTAGTGGGAACACGGGCACAGTGACGTTCAATAATGATGGCTCGCTGGCGACCTTTGCATACGATGGCGGAGTGAGTGCCTTCACTTTCAATCCGAACAACGGAGCTGGTTCCAGCATCAGTATCGATCTGGACGCGGGCACTATTGGCGGAATTGATGGTATCACGCAGTTTGTCAGTCCCACCACCACTATTCTTCAGAGCCAAGATGGCTACGGGATGGGTGAATTGGCGAACATCTTCATTGATGAGAACGGCACCATTAAAGGTACCTTCACGAACGACCAGATTCTGGATCTCGCCCAAATCGTACTGGCAAATTTCAACAACCCACAAGGATTAAACAGAGAGGGTGGCAATCTGTATAGGCTGAGCGCCAATACAGGCGACGCGATTTACGGTTTGCCACAGACCAACTTTGGTTCAGCTATATACTCAGGCTACGTAGAAATGTCTAACGTGGACTTATCCAAGCAGTTCGCAGACATGATCGTAGCTCAGCGAGGCTTCCAAGCCTCTGCACGGGTTATAACAACGGCTGACCGAATGTTGGAAGAAATAACCCGTCTGAAGCGAATGTAATCGCTAAATGACAACCCTTCGGGCGGGGTTCGCTCCCCGCCTGGAGGGAATATTTTGTAATTATTTATGATCGAACTGACCAAGTTAAACGGTACCAAGCTGGTCATCAACAGCGATTTGATCGAATACATCGAAGCGTTGCCGGACAGTTTGATTAAGATGACGACCGGAATGAAAATCATGGTTAAGGAAAACGTTCCGGAAATCATCGCTGCTGTGATCGAATTCCGCAGATCCATCAGGAGAGAGGAAATTCATCACGCCAGGAAGAATCCCAACAAAGCAGTGGATATCCTGGTGGATGATGTTGACTCCCCTTCTGATGGATCTGCGGATTGTTTGTTGTTATGGTCAGAGGTGGTTTCCCTTGCCTTTGGTCGGTTCCAAGATGAGGTAGAATGCCATGAAGAATCCAATCATTAAAATCCTGATCCTTGTTTCGGCGGGGCTTGCTATACTGATTTTTACCGTGTTCACTACCCGTTTATTGGTAAAAAAAATGTTCTTCACCCCGAGAGTCGTAGAACAGGAACACGCAAAAGAATCTCACTTCGGGCAAATTTACATGATCGATGATCTTGTGATCAATCCCGCCCAATCAGGAGGCAGACGGCATTTACTCGTTTCCCTCGGTCTGGAATACCAAAACTATGATGAGAAGGGTGGAGGACACGGTGGTGGCGATTATGAACTTGCCGGTGTTGCCGCGGAACTGCAATTACGTGAACCCCAACTACGCGATAACCTCATAACACTTTTGGCGGGACAGGACATCACCATTCTGTCCGATATACAATATCGGGAAAAGATCCGAGAATCGCTTAGAAAAGCCATTAACTACTACCTGAATACAGGACAGGTAGATAAACTGTATTTTACCAAATACGTATTTCAATAAAACTTTATCAGCTCTCGGTGGCTAAATGAACACGATTTTATCACAGGAAGAGATCGAGGCGTTACTATCTAACGTCGAGAAGACACCTGATATTGAAGAAGTCAATATGGGTGAAGACAGACAATTCCATGTTTACGACTGGAAACATCCTGATCGCATCTCCAAAGATCAGATCAGATCTTTACGCACTATCCATGAAAACTTTTCCAGACTTCTGGCTACCTATCTTTCAACCGTCCTGCGCGCCATGGTAGACGTTAACATGCTCTCTATC